>DATLNN010000353.1:0-7494 GCA_035536695.1 Pyrinomonadaceae bacterium
AAGTAAACTTCGCCGCACATCGATGGGCAGAGCCCAAAGAGCTCTGTTTTGATACGGCCTCGTTAATAGGGCCAACGCGAGGCTACACGACGCTAATATGGAAAAAGGGCCGCCCAAGCATCAGACAGCAGAGGCGGGCAAGCCCGCTCCTGAACGGCTACACTAGGGGTTGAACAAATTAGATCTTCGCCAATTTCATCTGCTGTTCCAAAATCAAGGCAGCCTGCGGGCTGACCTTCCGCATTTCTTCGACAATTTTCAACAGCTCTTTTTTATTCTTGCGTTTTATTTCGGTCGCTCCTAGGTTGGTCAAAGCGGGCATATAGAATGGGCCCGGGCCGCGGTCGGCTACGGAGCGGAGGATCTTTGCGGCGTTGGCGAAATCGTTGGTCAGGAAATATGCGGTCCCGAGAGCATAGCCCGAGAAGGTCCATTCGGGGTGACGCCCGTAGACCGGGGCTAGGGTCCGGACAGTGCCGGCGAAATCGCCGAGGTCGTTTAACACGGCGCCGAGGTTCTGGGCGGCGCTGTCGGCGATGACGGGGTTTGAGGATGCGACAGCTTTTTCAAGGGCGGCCCTGGCGAGCCCGAGTTTTGCCTTCTGGTCCGCGGTATTGCGCGCGGCCATATCGGCGCGCGAGGCGTTTAGGTACGCCCAGCCCAGGTTTGTGTAATCGAGCGGGTCGTTTGTCAGCTCGATCGCTTTTTCGAGGGCCTTGATCGCCGAGGTCCAGGCGCAAGGTTTATTGAGCGGCGTGTCGATCTCACATTGTTGCCCATATGCAAAACCGATCTTGCTGTAGATCTCGGCCGCAGCCGCTTTGTCAAAGCCCGGATTGCGCGTCAGGAACAGCGTGGCGAGTCCATATTTGCCGACGGCATCGATGAATTTGCCTGTCTTTAGCAGGGTGTCGCCATAACCGGCCTGCGCCTGCCAGTTGTCATTCTTGAGTTTGGACGCGGTCTGGAAATCTGCTAGCGCATTAGCGAAATCGTTCGTCTCGTAGCGCGCCTCGGCCAGGCCCAGTACGGCTTCAAAGTACGCCGGTTTCAATTCGACCGCTTTCTTATAGTCGGGTATGGCCTCGGCCGACTTCTTTAGCTTTACAAGTGACTCAGCAGCGTTGAAATAGGCATCGGCGTAATTCGGATCAAGCGTCTTTGCTTTTCTAAAGGCCGCGAGTGCCTCTTCGTCACGGCCCTGTGACGAGCGGACCATGCCGAGAAAATATTGCGTCTCGGCCGAGTCGGGCGACGCCCTAAGAGCCTTTGTCAATAGCTCGTCCGCCTTTGCGATATTGTCTGTTTGGAAATATAGAATGCCCAGAGGAACGTAGATCTCGGTCAGGGCCTTGTCGGCATCGAGAGCCTTCTCGTAATTGGCTATCGCCTCGGCTGTCTCGTCGAGCTCGGCATAAACTTCGCCAAGGCCAAAATATGCAGCCGAATTCTTCGGGTCGAATTTTAGTGCTTCGAGGAAACTGTCCTTCGCCTCTTTCGCCTTGTCCTTAGTCAGAAGATCGTTACCCCGCGCAGCGAGCGCTTCGCTATAACCGGTCTTGGCGTTCAGGTTCTTGTCATCGAGCCGGATGGCGTCGCGGAAGAAATCGAACGACTGGGCGAAATCACCCTGCTGAAGATAGTATTCGCCGACACCCGCAAAGAGAACTGAGACCTGGGCGGCCGGCAGGGTCGCTTCAGCCCTCGGCGGGATCTTTGTTGGGTCGACAACCCGCGCCTTTTCGCGACGCGGCGCGGTCTTTGCTATGGTCTCAAATTGACGCCTGATCTTTTTGACGCTCTCCATTCGCTGCGTCTTTGTCCGGGCCGGCTTGGCGTTAGAGATAAATCGTTTGGCCTGCCGGTTCGAATTGCGAAAAACAAAAACGCTCGACCCGCCGGTGATGCTGCTAACGGCGACCAGGTCCTGGCCCGTCGCGGCGATCGGCGTCAGCCAGAGAACGCCGAGAAGAACACCCGAAACCAAAACCCTGAATCGCCCCATTCTACGTGTCATCTGTTTTCCTCGCGACCAATCTCTGTCTGTACTGTTTGCCGACAGTATAAACCACCTTTACGATGCGGGAAACATCGGTCAGCGTTTACCGACTGGAGGGTGAGCGTCTCGCTCACCGTAGCCGTGCATCGCGTTTGCTTCTGCACTACATGCGGCTCGTTGCCGCATCACAGGCGAGCGGGACGCTCGCACTCCAGTCTCTTGCCCTTTTCGGCGGTGTAATATAGATTTAATGATTACCAAAAAAGATTTCGGATCCCGGATTCCAAATTCCAAATTTGGCTCAGCGGGAACCCTGAATCTGAAATTTGAGATCCGAAATCTGGAATCTGGAATCCTAATCTAACCTATGAAATCATTCGCAACCGAGAACATTAGAAACCTGGCCGTCATCGGTCACGGCGACGCGGGTAAAACCCAGCTTGTCAGTTCCCTGCTCCACGTCGCCGGAACACCTGGTCGCTGGGGAAAGGTCGATGAAGGTACGACCGTGACCGACTATGAAGAAGACTCGATCGAACGAAGAGTTTCTCTCAACAACAATTTCGCCCATCTTGAGTATAAGGACACAAAAATAAACCTGATAGACACGCCCGGGTATGCGGCCTTTGTGTCGCACGCCCGCCCTGCTCTTCGGGTCGCGGACTGCGCGCTGGTCGTTGTAGATGCCGTCCATGGCATCGAGGTACAGACCGAAAAGACCTGGCAGTACGCGAATGAGTTCATGCTGCCGCGTTTCATGGTCATAAACAAGATCGACAAGGAACACGCCGATTTTGGCCACTCGCTCGAGACCGCCACCTCGAGCTTTGCCCGGTCGATCGTTCCGTTCACGCTGCCGATCGGCGTTGAAGGTGATTTTAGGGGTGTTGTCGACGTAGTCCATCAGAAAGCTTACGAGTTTGACGATCGCGGCCAGGCGAAGGAAATACCTATGCCCGAAGACGGACGTGACGTCTTCGAACGCACGCGCGAACGCCTCATTGAGATCGTTGCCGAATCTGACGACGCGCTGATGGAAAAGTATTTTGACAGCGGCACGCTGGATGAGGAAGACATTTATCCGAATCTCGCCAAGGCGATAGCCAGCAGCAAATTATGCCCGGTGTATGCGGCCTCGTCGATCACCCTGGTTGGCCTTTCGATCCTGCTCGATCATATTGTCGAGTTTGCTCCGAACCCGGCAACACACGAATCGGAATACGGCTTCAGCGACAATGAAATGGCGGGCGAGCGGATCACCCGAAATTATTCGAATGACGAGCCGTTCTCAGCCTATGTTTTTCGCACGATAGCCGACCCCTTTGCGGGGCGCATTAACGTCATGAAAGTCATGAGCGGGCAGATCGCCTCTGATGCGACTGTCCAGAACACGACACGTGACTCGCCCGAACGCCTCGGGGCACTGCATGTCATTTCCGGGAAGACGCTCGATAAAGTCCCGCAGGCGGCCACCGGCGACATCATCGCGGTCGTCAAATTAAGAGACACGCAGACCGGTGACACACTGGCAGATAAAGCCAAACCGATCGTTTATCCAAAGGTCGAATATCCCGAGCCGGCGATCGCCTTCGCCATAGAACCTAAATCGCGGGCCGATGAAGACAAGATCTCCGTCGCCCTGCATAAGATCCTCGAGGAAGACCCGTCGCTCCATTTCGACCGCGACGCGCAGACAAAGGAATTCATCCTGTCCGGCTCCGGGCAGCTGCATATCGAAACGGTCGTGAGGAAACTGGCAGATCGCTACCACGTCGAGGTCGCTCTTCATCCGCCCAAGGTGCCGTACAAGGAAACTATCACGCAGTCGGCTGAGGTCCAGGGGCGGCACAAGAAACAGTCCGGCGGTCGCGGCCAATTTGGCGATTGCAAGGTCATATTTGAACCGCTCGATCGTGGCGCCGGTTTTGAGTGGGTCGACAAGATCTTTGGCGGCGCCGTACCGCAGAATTTCCGCCCGGCAATCGAAAAAGGTATCATCGAGGCCGCCGCCAGCGGGGCCGTAGCGGGCTACCCACTGGTCGATTTTAAGGTCACGCTCATCGATGGCAGCTATCACACCGTCGATTCGGACGAACATTCATTCCGCGCCGCCGGGCGCAAGGCCTTCCGTGCCGCGATGGAAAAAGCCCGGCCGACGCTGCTGGAGCCGATCATGGATGTTGAGGTGTTTACGCCGCACGAGGTCTCCGGCGATATCATGGGCGATCTCAACTCGCGTCGGGGGCGAGTCGGCGGCATGGAAATGCGAGGCAAGCAGCAGGTGATCAAGGCCAAAGTGCCGCTGTCTGAAATGCTCGACTATCAGTCAAAGCTCAACAGCGTCACCCAGGCACGCGGATCGTACCATATGCAGTTTTCGCATTATGATCCGCTGCCGGGGAACCTCTCGGCAAAGGTCGTCGAAGAAGCGGTAGCCTCGGGGCGTGTCCGGGCACACGATGATGACGAATAGTGGGAAATAACAATCTAGGCAAATAAGACCGATATTCACAAGGGGGATATATGCAGCAAAATTACAGAAGTTCAGCCGACGACGACCAGAATAAAGATCGCGAATACGCAAGCGCCGAAGGCAAGAGCGGCGGCAACGCCGGGGCCGGGAAATCCGGCAGCGAGGATCTTGGGTCGGAGAAGAAGGTAGATGACGAACGCTTCGGCAGCCGAAAGGCCGATGGCCGGGATCATCAGGAAGATGAAGGGAAAAAAGACGCACCGGGCAAAAAGGATGAACCAGCCAAGAAAGGCTGATTGGTTCAAACGTAACGAAACCCTTTTATCGCGACCGCGTATTCAATCTTTACCGATAAAAATTGCAGGAGTACTTTGTATGAAGCGAAATTTAGTTAGTTATATTACGATTTTGTCAGTGATCGCGTTGGGAAGCGTCGCTGGGTTTGCGCAGCTCAGGCTTCCTCAGGCGAGCCAAAAGGCGACGTTGATGCAGACCGTGGGCATCACTGATATCACTATCAATTATTTCCGTCCGGCGGTTAAGGGGCGCAAGGTCTGGGGAGATTGGCCGGTAAAGGTCGAGGGCGAGGCAACGCTCGACAACCAGAACACGCGTCCGCCGGGTGCTCCGATAGTACCTTACGGCCACGTCTGGAGAACCGGAGCGAATACGGCGACGCAATTCATAGTCACGGACGATGTCTTGATCAATGGACAGCCCCTGGCGGCGGGCAACTACAGCCTGCATTCGATACCTGGCAAAGACGACTGGACGTTTATCTTTAACACGGTAGCGGAACAGGGCGGCAGCTTTAACTACGACAAGACAAAAGACGCGCTTCGCGTAAAGGCCAAACCGGACTGGAATGCCGAGCATCAGGAATCGCTCGGATTCACGGTCGATCCCAGTTCCGACGTCGCCGCGACGGTAGTTCTGCGATGGGAGAAGCTTCGCGTGCCGTTCACGCTCGAGGTCAAGGATCCGCTGGCCACCATAATCGCAAAGGCCAGCAAGGCGGTAGCGGCCGCCAAGCCGGATGATTTTAACACCCCGTTTCAGGCGGCAAACTTCGCCCGGGACCGCAAATTAACCGCCGAGGCAGCGAAATGGTACGAGCAGGCCCTGAAGGTCGCCGATGCCGAGATCGCGGCGGGCGACACGTATCGAGCAAACCTCCGCAAATTCAATGCTCTCGCGGCGCTGGGCCGCACGTCGGAAGCGGTTCCATTCGGCGAAAGGGCCGTGGTACTTGGAAAGGCCGCCACTCCGAAGGTCGATACCGCGGCCCTCGAAAAGCGGATTGCGGATCTCAAGGCAGTAAAGCCCTGAAAATGGCCGTATGCGTAAGGGTTAAAAGAGAGCTCCCGATTGGGAGCTCTTTTTTTCTTTCGCCCTATACCATATAATACACCGCCTATGAGCGATGTGGCACTTGACATGGAAGCGTCTCCTCATCGATACCCGATATCGGTCGAGATGTTTCACCAGATGATCGAGGCTGGTGTCATCGCGTCCGACAGCCGCGTCGAACTGATCGAAGGCGAACTCTACGAAATGCCCGAGAGGGGCAGCCGCCACGCGCGGTGTATCAACTTTCTAAGCGCCTTTTTTATAAGCACGTTTTCGGGCAAGTTTGACGTTCGCGTGCAGGACTCGATGACGTCCGTTGCTCACAGCCAGCCGAGACCCGATATTGCGATCATGAGACGCCGCATCGATCGGGCACCAGGCGCGATCCCGGATGCAGCAGACGCCGTCATGATCGTCGAGGTCAGCGAAAACACGGCGTCATTCGACCGCGAACGCAAACTGCCGAACTACGCGGCCGCCGGCGTTCCCGAAACGTGGCTGGTCGACCTGCGGGCCGGCTGCGTCGAGGTCCACTATGGCCCGACGGCCGACGGATACAACACGCTGAAGATATACCGCAGAGGCGAGAAAGTCTGGTCGGAAACGATACCGGCCGTTACGCTCGTGGACTATCACATCCATTTGGATTGATCGCTTACCGACTGGTCCAGCGATCCCAGGCCGCCTTTGCTATTTTTGCTATCACTGCCTCACGCGGTTTTTCATCCGCCGCAGAATCGCTGACAAAGACGGCGATCGCGACATGCTTGTCGGGGGCAACAGTGATGATGCCGATGTCGTTAGTCGCCGCCGTGATCCCATCTCGGGTCCCCGAAGTTCCTGTCTTATGAGCCACAACTGTACCTTTTGGAAGCAGGCCCTTGAGCCGCCGCGGGCCCGGGTTTGAATTTGCCATGTCCTCGATGAGCAAGGCCGTAAGAGTGACGCCTTCAGGCGTTCCTTCTTCGCTGGCTGAGGAACGCTTAAAGGCATCACTCTTACCTGAACCATGCAGCCATCTTAAAAGTTCGACCGCCGCCATCGGCGTTGCCCAATTTTGATACTGTGTCTGCCAGTCGCGGCCGATCTCTTTTTCCGAATTTGCTATTTTCCAATCCGTAATGCCGATCTTTGTCAGGAAAGATTGTATTTCCCCCGCCCCACCGGCGATGCGCATCAGCACATCACTCGCTGTGCCGTCACTCTCAACCATCGAGAGCCTGATCAGCTCGCGTATCGTAAAGACTCCGCCGTCGGGCGTCGAGTCGCGCAACGGCGAGCGCATTCCCGCCCGTACCATGTCCTCTTTGGTAACGCCGATCTTTTCATCGAGAGCGGCATCGCCCATGCGGATCTGTTCCAAGACCGCCATCGCGATCGGCAGTTTATAGACGCTCTGCATCGGGTATCGGCCGTCGGCGTTGAGAAACGCTGCGTCGCCTGTCTCGATCAAGACGGCCGCTACCCCTACCTTCCCTCTTGCCTCTTTCGCGATCTCATCGAGCTGGTGTTCGAGATCGACGTCGCGCCTGGTCTCGATCTTTGTGAGGGGAGTTGCGGGAGCGGCCGCGGGCGGCGTCGGAAATTCAAGCGGGATGTCCGTCTTATAGGTGCACCCGGCCAACCATGCCAAGGCGGTGAATAGAAATCCAAAATGCAGGAGCCCGCACGA
>DATLNN010000354.1:0-4253 GCA_035536695.1 Pyrinomonadaceae bacterium
AAGGGTACCGCCACGCGTTCCCGTCGTTCTCGGCTCGATCGTGCGCTTAGGCGAAGCATTACCGCTCGGCGCCGGCCCGCAGCCAGCCAGGAAAAGGCAGAAAAATAGAAATGATCCTGTCAAAAAGAACTGGTTTCGTTGCGACATTGGGTGGGCTCCTTTTTTAACAAATGGCTTTGAGACAACGGTGTGAGGTAAGTGATTCCGAGTTTAGAGTCTTTCTTTTTGCAAATCAATCTCCAATGTTTAAGAATGTTCGTGATTTTCAGTTTTGCTTCGCCGGCACTCGATGCTCCAGCTCACAATACGGAAATTGATCCAGGGCTCGCTGATGATCCTGATCGTCTCTGCCATAACCTTCGCGCTATTGTCGTCGGCTGGCGGTGACGCGTTGACGAGTCTCCGTGATAATCCCCAGATATCAGAGGCAACGGTACAGGAACTCCAAAAAATTTATGGCCTTGACCGGCCACTGCCTGAGCGTTATGCGATCTGGCTGGCAGGAGCCTTGCGCGGCGATCTGGGCGAATCTTTCTCGTACCGGATTCCCGTTGCCACGATCGTGGGGTCGCGCTTTGTGAATACTGCGATCCTCAGTGTCACGGCCTTCGTCATTGCGATTTTGGTGTCGTTCCTACTTGCTATTGTGGGAGTACTATATCCCAGCCGGATCATCGGTGGGCTGATCGAGGTCCTCATCCTGCTGACGGCCTCAACACCGAGGATGGTACTGGCGCTGCTTTTTCTTGTTATTGCCCTCAGATTTGGTTTCGCCGGGCCACAAGCGGGCAGTCTTGGTCTTTTTCAGCTTGTTTCAGGTTCGATCGTTCTAGCCATTCCGCTTGTCTCGATCTTTCTGGCCCAGCTGACCGATGCCCTTCGCGAGGCCATGAGCGAAGACTTCATCCGGATGGCTCGTGCTAAAGGCCTGTCGGAATGGGCCGTCTTAACACGCCATGCCTTGCGCGCGGCCTTGACACCTTTTCTTACCATTGCGGGCCTCTCCCTGGGCGGCCTTTTGGGCGGCTCGGTGATCGTCGAGACCGTACTGGGCTGGCCAGGGATCGGGGCCCTCATGGTCGCTGCCGTTCGCGGGCGCGATGTCCCCCTTGTAATGGGTGTTGTACTCATCGCGAGCGCCACGGTCTGGCTGGGAAATGCAATTGCTGAATTTCTGCAATTACTTAACGATAGACGCCTTCGCGATTGACCATGCGCCGTCGATGAACACCGGTCTCCTAAAACCCGCAAAACATAGCAACAGGGCGTTACGCCTGGGCGTCGCGGTCCTGATCGCGCTCTATCTGGTGGCCATCTTTGCCGATTTCATCGCACCTTACGATTACCGCGAACAAACCCGGCAAGAGCCGTCCGCGCCTGCCACCACGCTTCGTTTTCGTGACGAAGCTGGCACCTTGCACGTGAGACCGTTCATTTATAAACAAAAGCTGGCCGATGCCAGGAATCAGCTATATGAGGACGATACCTCGCATATCTATCCACTTGCATTCTTTGTTCATGGCCATTCGTATCGGTTATTGGGCCTTATGTCGACTAATATTCATTTGTTTGGGGTTTTGACCGAGGCCGCTGGATCAGAGGATCGCCCTCGTATCAGGCTGCTCGGGACCGACCAACTCGGCCGCGACCGATTCTCGCGCCTGTTGTACGCGATCCGGTTCTCACTCCTAGTGAGCCCGATAGGGACAATATTGGCTTGTCTCATCGGCATTGTTTTCGGTGCCCTCAGCGGGTATGCAGGCCGTACAGTAGACGCGATCATGATGGGTATCGCGGACACAATGATCTCACTCCCGGCACTAATATTGATCCTAGCGGCGCGAGCGGCGTTTCCGCTGGAATTGCCGCTTTTTACCGCAGCCGCCCTGCTGATCGGGATCTTTGCACTCACCGGATGGGCCGAGATGGCGCGTCTGACTCGCGGCCTCGTCCGGTCTGTCCGGGGGCGAGAATACATTCTTGCCGCCCGTTCGATCGGCTTAACAGAAACGCGTATTCTCTGGCGCCACATCATGCCCAACATATCGCGGCCGCTGCTCGTACAAGCGACGCTCTTGCTGCCCGCCTTTCTACTGGCTGAGGTCGCCCTTTCATTTCTTGGTGTAGGGGTGCAAGACCCCGAGCCGAGCCTGGGGAATATGCTGTCGTCGGCTGCGGACATGAGTCTATTGCGAAGCTCGCCTTTTATTATGCTCTCGCCGGCCCTTGCAATTTTTCTGTTTGTTTTCGCTGTTCGACTGATCGGCTGGCGACGTTCCGGGCACCCTTAAGCCTGCAAAAACAACTGTTTTGCTGTCAACAACCTACACAGAAAAAACTCATTTACAACATTAGGGAAATTATGTATGATTGTGGGTGAATTTAGCTTAGCGCTTAAGTTAGCAACTCTTTTAGTCCGAAAATCATCAATCATCCAGCCGGAGTTTAGGCTGTCAGCGGTAATATTCCGGGTTATTTGCTTGTCCATTACACGTCTCTGCGGAGGAAAATATGTCCAGTTCCAAGATCACCCGGGGTATTCTCGCGTCACTTCTGATCCTCAGCCTGTCGAGCCTGGCATTTGCCGACACGATCCGATTAAAAGACGGCAGCATAATTAAGGGCAAGATCGTCAGCTTTAACTCGGGCAGATTCCTGATCGCCATGGGCGAGGGCTCGCGTCGGCGTGAACTCTCGTTTACGCCGGCGGAAGTTGAATCTATTAGTTTCGACGAAGCAGACGCCTCGATCTCGACGCGTCGAAACGCTTCGTACGAAAAACCGGCCGAAAGGCCCGCCCCTCCGTCCGTCACCCAGGCCAATGATACCAGCCGGACAAACACAGCCCGTCCGGTGCTGACCCCTTCGAACCCCTCAGGCTCGAAGACAACTGCCGGAAGCATGGCGCCAATTGAATGGCGCATTAAGGTGCTTGCCGATAACACGTCGAATGGCTGGACGAATTCAGGTTGGGTAGTCAAGAAAGGCCAGAGGATCCGGATCTCCGGAGATGGAACCGTTTCGCTCGGTCGCGGCACGAGTTCCTCACCATCAGGCGTTGCCTCGCTTGAAGACAATCAGAAACTGCTAAAGAACGTCGCCACGGGCGCTCTTGTGGCAGTCATCGGCGACGATAACAACGATTTCATCTATGTCGGCGCCGAGCGAGAATTCACGGCTGTTCGCGACGGAGCCTTATTTCTCGGGATCAACGAGGGCAACCTCAACGATAATTCGGGCTCGTACGAAGTAAAGATCGAAATACTACCCTAACAGGTAACAACGCATTCCAGATATTTGAAGCCGCTTTCGGCCTGAAGCTCCATCGGTCCGACGCCACGTGTCGCGCCGTGGCGGCTCGGCGGCATTTTTATTTGTCTTGCCTATTTGTATGCAATTGGACATTGGCTTCAGATGCGCAGGTGATCTAATAGACACCTCTGAGCTTTTTTTGAAGAGACTCTTCCGCAGCCCTTTGCCTTGGCATCTTCGCCGAGCTCCTCTTCGACCTTTTTTCACTTTGATGGGGGATCAATTCATGAAACACACCACGGCGCGCTTTTTCTCATGTTTTTCAACTTCTGGTCGACGACACATCCTTGCGGGCTTTTTTGCGCTTGCCGGCCTTTTCACTCTGACCATCGCTGCGGCAAGCACAAAGGCTGCACCGTTTTCGTTATTTGAAACGGTGACGGAGCTGCTCGGATTAAATGAGGCTCAGGCCCCCGCAGAGCAGAACGCCATCCTGGGAACCTGTGCGAACACGCCGCCATATGACGTCGTGGCCGATTTTTCGCTTACTTCAAATCCTAATTGCGAGTACACGTATGGCGGTACGGCTACGGCCGCACCAAATTCGACGTTCAGCATCTATTTATTCGCAACGGGCGACGACCCTGCTCCCGGAATCGACCGGCGTCACCGAGACAACCCTGATATCGACCTGATACCGGCAGTCTTTGCTAATACCAACGCATCGACCACGACCTATTCGGGCACAATCGTACACGATCCCACCGAATTGAATCTTCATCCCGGCGTAACGGGCGAGCGAGCGGTCGTGCGTTTTAGCGCGCCGACCGCGGGAACGTATCAGGTAAACGGGCGGTTCGAGGGGATCGATACCGCCGGCACGACAACTGATGTACTGGTGCTCAGCCGTCCCGCCGCCGGAGCGGCCTCGACGACCTTATTTTCCGGGAACATCGCCGGCTATCTGGATACCGAGCCCTTCGCACTCTCAGGCCTGTTGT
>DATLNN010000355.1:0-4605 GCA_035536695.1 Pyrinomonadaceae bacterium
CGAATTACACGCAACGCGCTCGCGATGAGCATGGTCACACTCTTGTGCGCACCGCTTGACCAATTGCTTGCTCAGCCTGCTGCACGGTCAGCGGCCGCTAGATCGGTGGCAGTCGGCGAGACTCGTTGGGTCGAGAATACCCTGGAGTCATTGAGCCTGCGTGAACGTATCGGGCAGATGATAGTCACAGGAGCCCTCGGCGACTATAAAAATATCAACGGCGAGAAATTCGCGACGATCCGTCGCCAAATCGTAGAGAACAAGCTGGGCGGCTTTGTCTTTTATCGCGGTGACGTTCTGGAACTTGCCGCACTGACCAACGAGATGCAACGCCTTTCAAAGGTCCCGCTTCTTATGGCTGCGGATTTCGAACGCGGACTCCCCATGCAGATCCGCAGCGGCACCAGCTTCACTCATAACATGGGGATTGCCGCAGCCGGCAACCCCGATATGGCATATCGTAAGGGTCGCATCATAGCCGAGGAAATGCGTGCTATCGGTATCAATTGGCTATACGGACCCGTTTCTGACGTTGCAAATAATCCGGGAAACACGATGGTGAATGTTCGAAGCTATGGCGAAGAACCATCTCGAATGTCGCAGTTCGTTGCCGCGGAGGTTCGTGGTCTGAAGGACGGCGGCGTACTTTCGACGGGTAAGCATTTTCCCGGCCACGGCGACACACCGATCGATTCGCACATAAGCCTTCCCGTAATTGATATGACCAGGGAACGCTTCAATGCGGTGGAGCTCGCCCCGTTTCGTGCCGCCATCGCTGCGGGCCTCGACTCGCTGATGACAGCCCATATAGCGTTGCCGCAGATCACGGGTGACAACGTTCCGGCTTCACTTTCGCCACAGATAAATAGAGATCTGGTCCGAAAACAGCTTAATTTTGACGGCATTATTACCACCGATTCGCTCGGCATGGGCGCCATAACGAAGAGTTATAAGGGTGCGGAAGGAGCGCTGATGGCGATAAAGGCCGGTGCCGACGTTGCGTTACTGCCTCCGGACCCAAAGGCTGCAATTGATGCGATCGAACAAGCCGTCCTGCGAGGCGAGATCCCAAGAGCTCAGATCGATGCGTCGGTACGTCGGCTGCTCCGCGCCAAGTATCGGCTTGGACTTTCGCAGCCCAGGAACCGAACCGTCGATCTCACGCAGGTCAATCGCATTATAGAAAGGTACGAAAACGTTCGGGCTGCCAATGAGATCGCGGAAAAGTCCATCACGTTGTTTCGAAACGAGAATGATCAACTCCCGTTGACGACGGAGAAGGCCGTAAAGGCTTTCTACATACTCGCGGCCGGTGATGACGACCCGGACCAGGGCAATGTGTTTAGATCGGCGATCGAACAGCGAATCCCCGGCGCCCGAGTGGTAAAGATCGACAGGCGTACTACGGAAGCTGAATACGATCAGCTTTTACGAGAGGCTAAGCGAGCCGATCGCGTGGTCGTAGGGGCATTTGTAAAGCGGGCCGCGTTGAAAGGCACCGTGGAACTTCCGGACTCAGAGGCAAAATTCATTCGCGAGCTTATCGATGAAAAGCGTGAAGTATCTATAGTGGCCTTTGGCAGTCCCTATCAACTGCAGCAGTTCCCAAAGGCCCGTGTTTATATGGCAGCCTGGGCTGTCGAGGATGCCGCACAAACTGCCGGGGCTCGGGCGATCTTTGGCGAGATCGCGATCCGAGGGCGTTCGCCGGTTAACTTACCCGGGTTTTTTAAGATCGGCGATGGAATACAGGTCGCTCGCCAAAAAGAGCGTCAAAAAGACGCGAAAGAGCTGACGGAAATATTTAATTAGCAACAGTTCCTCATGAGAAATATCATCACCTGGACACTGCTCAGCCTGATCGTCGGAGCCCCCGTCTCAACAGCACAGACGCGGCGTCCCGACGCAAAGTCAGTAAAGTGGGTCAAGAAAACGCTCAAAGGGATGAGCTTACCAGAGAAGGTCGGGCAAATGATCATTGTTCCATTCAACACCGAGTTTGCAAACCTTGATGGTGAACGGTTTACGCGGATACGTAAGCAGATCGAGCAAAACAAGGTCGGTGGCTTTACGGTATTTCGGGGCGAAGCCAACTCGATCGCGGCCCTGACGAATGAGGCCCAAAAACTTTCAAAGCTTCCGCTTTTTTTCACCGCGGACTATGAGCGTGGATTGAGGATGCAAACCCGAACGGGCACGTCTTTCACAACAGCAATGGGCCTCGCAGCCGCCGGCGATCTTCAGGCCGCGGCACGGGAGGGAAAGATCATCTGTCAGGAGATGCGCGCGATCGGAGTGAATTGGCTCTTCGGACCGGTTGCCGACATTAACAACAACCCCGATAACCCAGTTATAAATATTCGCAGCTTTGGAGCCGATCCCCGTCGGGTCGGTGAGTTCGTTACCTCGTTTTCACGTGGTGTGCGAGAGGCGGGATGCCTTTCGACCTTAAAACATTTTCCAGGACATGGTGACACCGCTACGGACTCTCATATCGGTTTGTCGGTGGTGCCGGTCGACCGCGCACATCTTGATTCCGTGGAGTTCGTGCCGTTCAAAATGGCTATTGACAGCGGTGTTGACTCAGTAATGACGGCCCACGTGGCCGTGCCAAAGGTGACCGGCGACGAGCTGCCGGGGACATTAAGTCCGAAGATCTCGACAGACATTCTCCGTAACGATCTTAAGTTCGAGGGCATTATCACGACAGATTCCATGGAGATGGGGGCGATCACAAAGAACTACCCGAACGGCCGAAGCGCGGTCTTGGCGATCAAGGCGGGTGCCGATGTAGTTTTGTTTCCTCCTGATCCCGACAAGGCGATCGCGGCAATCATTGAAGCGATCAAGAACGGCGAGATTGCAGAAGAGAGAGTTAATGCTTCCGTGGTACGTCTGCTATCAGCAAAATATCGCCTGGGTCTGATCAAAAAGCGGCTGGTCGACCTAAACGCCGTAAATACTCATATTGAACGCCCCGAAAACGTGCGCGAGGCCAATGCCACCGCCGAGCGATCGATTACTTTGCTTCGCAACTCGGACGGACTTCTTCCACTGTCCGCGGCGACAGCTCGACGGACTTTGTTTGTGGTGATCGCCGCGGATGACGATGTCGTAGAGGGCTCTATTTTGGCGCCAGAGATCACGCGACGGGTTCCCGGAGCCACGATAATCCGACTCGACCCTCGCTCAACCTCCGACGAATATCAAAAAGCAGTTAAGGATGCTGGCCGCTTTGACTCCGTGATACTCGCACCTTTTGTGAAACGTGCCGCTCTAAAAGGTACTGTGGCACTTCCGGAACGTCAGACGGCTTTTGTAAGAGAAATGTTGGAAATAAAAAAGCCGGTGGTCGTCGTTGCTTTTGGCAGTCCCTATCTTATCCGCCAATTTCCCATGGTCCGTGGATACGTGGTCACTTATGCCATCGAGGATGTGGCCCAATTTGCGGCTGCTAAGGCTCTGTTTGGGGAGGTTCCTTTCTCCGGCCGCTTACCCGTGAGCGTTCCGGGCATCTTTGAGATCGGCGCCGGGTTACCGAGATAACCGCACGAAAATGGCTGGTACTAACTCGACAATCAAGGCCGAGAATCGCCGTGTTCGCATCGGCATCGATGTGGGCGGCACCTTTACGGACGTGGTCATAGTCGACCACACAACTCGCGAGGTCATTTCGCAATTAAAGGTTCCGACCACACACTCTGCCTCAGAAGGGGTGGCACTGGGAATCATGGAAGGCATTGAACGAGCCTTAAGCGAACTGCACATTTCTCCGGATGAGGTAATATTTATCGCCCACTCGACTACACAGGCAACGAACGCCCTGCTAGAGGGGGATGTGGCTCAGGTTGCCGTCATCGGCCTGGGGAGCGGCCTCGAAGGCATCAAGGCGAGGTTCGATACGCGAGTCCCGCCGATCGAACTGGCACCTAACCGCCATCTTACCGCCCTGCATAGCTTTATTTCCGATCGTCGTCCGACGGCGAGTCTCGTAGAGAAAGTGCTGGCAGACCTGCAAACGCTCGGAGCTGAGGTCATCGCGGTTTCGGAGGCGTTTGGGGTAGACCGAAACACCAATGAGTTGAACATCGCTCGGACGGCCCGGGAGAGGGGTTTGTTCGCTACATCAGGTCATGAGGTTTCTACGCTTTACGGCCTGCGGACGCGTACCAGAACCGCGGTCCTTAACGGCGCCATACTTCCTAAAATGATTCATACCGCAACCATGACGGACGCATGCGTCAAGAAGGCAGGCATAACGTCGCCGCTGATGATAATGCGCTCAGACGGGGGAGTGATGTCCGTCGACGAGGTGCACCGCCGCCCCATCATGACTATGCTCTCCGGGCCGGCCGCGGGGATCGCCGGCGCGTTGATGTACGAGAAGGTGTCTGATGGAATCTTTATTGAGGTAGGCGGAACCTCGGCTGACATTTCGGTGATCCGGGATGGGCAGCCTCAGACGAAGGCAGCAAGGGTCGGGGGGCACCGAACATACTTAAATACCCTCGACGTCCGCACGATCGCGATCGCCGGAGGAAGCATGGTGAGGGAAAACGGCGGTGCGCTGAGTGACGTTGGCCCTCGGTCCGCCCATATCGCCGG
>DATLNN010000356.1:0-2453 GCA_035536695.1 Pyrinomonadaceae bacterium
AACGAAACAAGTTTTGCCGTTCTACGGTGTAGTTTTGCCGTGCCACGGTTTCCTCTCTTAAATTCCGCCATTGTCTGCTTTAATTTTTCCGTTTTATCCATGGTGCAGTTTATATTTGCTAACTCTCTTTAAAGCAAAACCTCAGATCGTTTCTTGACAACTTGAAAGCGGGTGGTCTTCGGCGAGTTGACAAGATAGGCTCGGCCGCCGGGTCAAATGGCCCGTTGCCGGCGGAGGGTGAGGTTTCGGGTTATCTCGACGAGGGCGGGAATAATGAAAGTCGCACACGCGATGCCGAGAATGAGGCCGGTCAGAAAGCGTGAGAGCTGGGTATTCTCCCAAATCCCAAATACCGTCAACGACCAGTCGACGGCGATCGGGACAAGCGAGAGGAACAGCCAATATCGCGGCAGCGGCTCGACCGTTTCGATAGGGCGCCAGAGCGGGTATATCGCAAAGCCGGCGAACAGGCCGAAATAGACGCCGAAGCAGCGGGAACACACTCCGAACTGCTCGCCGGCGATATGGAATGATCGGTCAGTGAGTTGATGGCAGATAAAGCTGAAAAACGTGTAAAGCGGAGACGAAAGGCCGACCGCTCCCTGGGCCTTCGCCAGAGGAGCCAGGATGATAAGCGTTACCCACACCGCGACGATGCCCAGGCCGATCAGCCAGACCTTTATGGCCTGTCTTCTAAACGGCGAGTCGGCTTTCTGCGGGTTACTCATCCTTGATCATCCCTCGCGATGAAAGCTGGAACCAATTGCCATCCGGATCACGCCCGTCACACAACTCGATGTCACCAAACCTTACAATGTCGGACATTTGGACCCCGAGGCCCTCTAGGCGCGATTTGTCGACTGCCACATTCGCCGTGCCGAAAACGACCTTGATCCATCCGTCGCGACCCGTTCCCTGTTCGTCGATCTTGTGAAATGCGAGCCGACAGCCGCCGGCATCCAGTTCAGTCCATTCCGACGTGCCCAGGCCCCTTTCGCTAAGCCCAAAGGCGGACGCATAGAACCGGGCCAGTCTCTCGACATCAGTAGTAAAGATCAATACGCGTGAGATCTCCATGCAGGCCGGCGCGACTAGAAGCGAATGACAGCGTCCGGCCCGCCCTCGACGTGCACAGTATCGACAAAGCGGATGCTCTTAGAGTCCGTCGTCATAACGACCGAGTGAGTGCGTTTGCCGGCGCCAAAGAAACGAACGCCGCGTAGCAGGGCGCCATCGGTGACGCCGGTGGCGGCAAAAATGATCTTCTTTCCGGGGGCCAGGTCGTTGGTACTATAGATCTTGTTCGGGTCGGTGATACCCATTTCCTGCAGGCGTTCCATCACCTGTTCAACCGGTGGAACCTTGCTCTTGTCAACACCGAGACGGTCCGGGTCGAAAACGAGCTTTGCCTGTATTTCCCCATTGAGGCATTTCATAGCGGCTGCCGTGATCACGCCCTCGGGAGCTCCGCCGATACCCATTAGGGCGTGAATATTTGTCCCGGCAACGGCGGCGGAGATGCCCGCCGAAAGGTCGCCGTCGGATATCAGGCGAATTCGTGCCCCGGCGGAGCGTACATCGTCGACGAGCTGTTTGTGCCGCGACCGTTCTAAACAGATCACCGTCAGATCCTGAACGTCCCGCCCCAGCCGGCGGGCGATGTTCTTCAGATTGTCCTCGACCGGCGCATCTATATCGACCGAACCGCGGCACGATGGGCCGACGACGATCTTGTCCATGTAGATGTCCGGCGCGTAGAGCAGACCACCGCGTTCGGCGGCGGCGAGAACTGCGATAGCGTTGTTGGCTCCGAGTGCGCACAGGTTAGTTCCTTCGAGCGGATCGACGGCGATGTCAACCTCGGGAAATTCAGCCCTCGCTTCCTCCGAGAATATACCGCCGCCGAGTTCCTCGCCGATGTAAAGCATTGGAGCCTCGTCGCGTTCGCCTTCGCCGATAACGATACGCCCGCGCATCGGCACTGTGTCCATGGTCTCACGCATGGCTTCGACGGCAACGTGATCAGAATATTTGCGATCGCCCTGGCCCATCGTCTTGGCCGATTCGATCGCTGCAGCCTCGGTCACACGTAGAAAATCGAGCGACAATTCGCGTTCAGCTTTGATATTTTTCATTTTTTTCGTCGAGATTATTCGAAGACCACCTTGTCGTAAACTTCAGTGAGATTGACACTGCAATCAATGGAATCAAAGCGGATCTCTGCCCCGTCGCCGCTCGCCTCCGACAGCATCCAGAAACCATCGCCATGTTTAGTGTATTTTTCAATATGCATCCGATTTTGTGAGACCAGCGCATATTCGGCCAATGTGGTGATCGAACGGTAGGCTTGCGACTTGTCGCCCCGATCGTATGCTTCCGTCGTCTCTGACAGTATTTCAATTACGAGGACAGGGTTTAGCAGTGTATCCAAAACGTCGTCCTGAAACTCCGGC
>DATLNN010000357.1:0-12247 GCA_035536695.1 Pyrinomonadaceae bacterium
GCAAGAAGACCCGTAACGAGTATGTCGACTGCTGTTGAAAACATTTCAGGCCAGTTCGAGGTTACAGACCGTCCGCTCGAGTCGGAAATGACGCTTTCCATGGGCCCGCAGCATCCCTCGACGCATGGTGTGCTCCGGCTGGATCTCCGCCTGGACGGCGAACTTGTGATCCAAACAATTCCCGACATTGGGTATCTCCATACCGGAATGGAGAAACTTTTTGAATACAAGAAGTACCAGCAAGGCATAGTCATCACCGATCGAATGGATTATCTAAATCCATTAGGCAACAACTTAGCCTACGTGATGGCGGCTGAGAAACTTCTGGATCTGGAAATTCCAGAGCGGGCGCAGATCGTTCGTGTGCTGTTTTGTGAATTGCAGCGTATCGCATCGCACATGGTCTGGCTCGGTACCTGCGCCCTGGATCTGGGTGCGATGAGTATCTTCTTTTTCTGTTTTCGCCAGCGTGAAAAGATCCTGAACCTGATCGAGGCGGCGTCGGGCGGGCGCCTTACGCCGAGCTACTTCCGTATAGGTGGGCTGATGATGGACCTGCCGGCCGGTTTTGAGCGGCGCTGCCAACAATTTCTGGACGGTTTTCCGGAAGCGATGAACACGTTCGAGACGCTGGCGACCGGCAACACCATCTGGCAAAGCCGTACCAAGGGAATTGGGCTCATCGGGAGGGACGAGGCGATCTCGTGGGGCCTTACCGGGCCGTGCCTGCGGGGCAGCGGCGTGGAGGTCGATCTGCGTCGGCATAATCCTTACACTGGTTACGAGACCTACGATTTCGATATTCCGACGGAGCCGGATGGGGACGTTTGGTCGAGGTTTCGCGTTCGAATGCGGGAGTTGTACGAATCGCACAAGATCGTCCGTCAAGCATTGGGGAGACTGAAGCCCGGCCCGGTAAAGGCCGATGCGCCGAAGGTGGTGCTGCCTGATCGCGACGATATGCGGAAGCATATGGATTCGCTGATCCATCATTTCCTGATCGTCGCCGAGGGCTTCAATATACCGCCCGGCGAGGTCTATATGCCGATCGAGGCCTCGAAGGGCGAGCTAGGCGTCTACATGAAATCAAACGGCGGCCCAAAGCCCGAACGCGTCCATTTCCGCGGCCCGAGCTTTGTCAACCTATCGGCCTTGCCAGTGATGTGCGAGGGCGAAATGATCGCGGATGTCGTGGCGATTATTGGGAGTTTGGATATTGTGTTGGGGGAAATAGATCGTTAGTGTCAAACCTTCGGACGATACTTTCAGCCGGCGGGGGGCCGCAGTTATGAAATTGAGAGGACGGATCGGTTCATCTTTCTTTGTTTTCGCGTTGATTTCCTGCAGCGGCGTCATCTATGGGCAAGCTGCATTACTTGGAAGCTCGGTTTTCGTATTCAAAGCGCCCAGGGAATCTTCCGGCAGCCGCTCCCGGGAATCGTCTGGAAGCGGGGCGCGTGGAGGCGGCGGGGGCTCCGTTCGGCCAGGTGCGAGCGGTAGGCCGGCCGAACCGAAGCGGCCGAAACCGGGTGCCAAGAACCCCTCGTCACCGGGCATTGTGAAGGATGAGGCGATCGCACCGGAAGATTGGATAAACACCGATGCCGATTCGGCGATCGAGGAAAGGAAAATATCAGATTCGGAACCATTTCTGTCTCTTTCGAATGGGTTTTTGAATTCAAGATATACTTTTTGCGAGTCCCCCCAGTTTCCTGCGGCTGCCCGACGTGCCAGGCAAAAACTTGTTAACTCGAAGATGCTGGTAACGGTGGCTAAATATGGAGGATTGCTGAATGCAAAAGAGATCGACGGCGACGCCTCGTTTCGAGCTGCGGTCTACAAGATACTCGGCAGCATGCAGTTTAGGCAGTCCTACTTCATGGGTCAACCGATCCGGATCGAGGGCGTTCTGAGTTTTAGCCAAAATCCGGCAAATGCGCTTATTTGTCGAGATGCGTCCAGGGATGTGGAGATCCCGACGTTTATCGAGGGCGGGGACTTAAGCGGTATGGCGACGGCGTGCGAGGCCCCGCCGTTTCCAGCGGACGCAAGAGCAGCCGGACTGAAAACAGTTGAGGCAAGAGTTGAGGTGATCGTGGGCGAGGACGGTAAGGTGTCGGACGCAAAATTGATTGGCGGACATCCGACGTTTGGAGCGTCGGCCGTCAGCACAGCGTTGAGGATGGCGTTCCCCAGATCCAGCGTTACCAATAAACCTGCGAAGGTAAGAGGAACGATCGTTTTTACGCAGACGCCTGAGACCAGTGTTCAATGTAAGAGGGCGTAAAAGTGAATCTGCGGCGAGAAGCCGTAGCTCTCACTGAACTAATGGCTGCAGCAACACCTACAAGTTACACGGATAAGGTCATTGTCTCAGATGAGGTGGCGGAATTTTCGCCCGCGATCATCGACGAGATGAATTGGCACGTCGCAAAATACCCGCCGGAGCGCAGCCGTTCTGCGTTGATACCGCTCTTGATGCTCGTACAGCGCGAACGCGGGTGGGTCGACAATCCGGGCGTTAATTTTTTGGCCAAGTTCTTGAACCTCGAAGTGACGGACGTTTGGGAAACGGTGACGTTTTATTCGATGTTCAACCTACGGCCCGTCGGTCGCCATCACATCCAGATCTGCAAGACGCTGTCGTGCCGGATCATGGGCGAGCCTGAGATAACCGAGCATATATGCTCGAAGCTCGGCATTCACCCAGGCCAGACGACAGAGGACGGCAAATATACGGTAACAATGGTCGAGTGTTTAGGCAGCTGCGGAACGGCGCCGATGATGCAGGTCGGATTTGATTATTATGAGGATCTGACGACCGCGAAGGTTGACGAGATCATAGATTTGCTGAAGTAGAATGAAAAGTGCCTTGATCACAATTCTGCTGGGTGGATGTCTCCTACAAGTCTGGGCGCAGGAGGCGGGGAGCAGCGTTTATCAGGATCGCGACGCTAAGATTCGGGAGCCGCAGATCAATACTGGCGTTTTGACCGGGCAGATCGAGCCAAATAAACAGGTGCAGTTCATCGAGTCGAGCGTTTTGATGAACGTGCCGGCAGATGCGTACGTTGCGGTATTCGGGTTCGTCCAGGAAGGACAGGTTCCTGCCACTAGCAACGCAACCGTAAATGCCAGGTTTGCCGAGTTCGTTAAATTGCTCAAGGGCATCGGCATAAGGCCGGGCGACGTCTATGTCGACTACATATCGCAAAATCGGGTGTTCGATTACAGCGAATCGGGAAATACGATCACGGAAAAACTCGCCGGCTTCGAAACGAAGAAAAATATTGCTGTCCGGTATAAAGACCCGAAGCTGCTGGAAAGGATACTGGCTGCGGCGGGCCAGGGAACCATCTTCGATCTGATCGAGGTCGACTATGTGGTTGCCGACACGAAAGCTATCCGGGCGCGGCTGTTTGACGAAGCGGTAAAGGTATTTAAGCAGAAGGAGGCGATGTACAAAGCGTTGGGGATCGTCTTTACAGCCGCTGCTGTCGCTAATGAAAAGTACGATGTCTTCTTTCCAGGCGATCGATATCAGGCGTACCACGCGTTTGAGTCCGGCGCGGCCTATAATGCTTATAACAAGACAGTTATCCGCCCGCGAAAGGTCACGACCTTTTATTATCACCCTGTCAGTGGCGAAATCTTTGACACGGTGATAAATCCGATCGGGATCGAGCCGATGGTCCAGTTTACGCTGTATCTGCGGCTTCAAGGTGCGCCGGACACAAAGAAATAGCTATGAATAACGGGGAAACAATCAAGGGTTTATACGAGGCGTTTGCAAAGGGCGATGTGCCCGCGGTTCTGGCCGCGATGGACCCGCTGATAAACTGGACCGAGGCCGAGGGTTTCTTATACGGCGGAAATTACATCGGGCCGGACGCCATTCTCGAGAATGTTTTTGCAAAGCTCGGGACCGAGTGGGAACAATTTTCGGCCGTCCCGGGACAGTTTGTCGAGGAAGGAAATGTGGTCGTAGCTCTAGGCACATACAGCGGTCGATATCTCGCCACAGACAAGAGCATTTCCGTTCCGTTCGCGCACGCATGGACACTGCGTGACGGCAAGATCACGAGATTTCAGCAGTATACGGACACTTTGGTGATAGCACGCGATTTAGGGTTATAGAGATGCATTACAAAGTCGCGCTTCAGCAATCGGAAGAAGGTTTCAGCGTTTCCTGCCCTGCCTTGCCGGGTTGCTGGTCACAGGGAGAGACCGAGGAAGAGGCTCTCGATAACATCAAGGCTGCAATTGCAGAATACCTGGATGTTCTTGAGGACCAATTCGAAAACGCGATCGTTCGAGAAGTGGAGGTTGCGGCCTAGATGCCGAAGCTGCCGGGCATTAACCATTTGGCTGCCGTCAGAGCTCTCGAAAAAGCTGGTTTTAGGATCGCTCGGCAGGGCAAACATGTTGTTATGACAAACGGACTGCGAATCGTAACGATTCCCAGGCATAACCCGGTAAACGCCTCTACGATGGGCGGAATTGTTAGGGATTCAGGGTTGTCGGCGGAAGAATTCAAGGAGCTTTTGTAAGGGATGGAAATCAGGGCCATCGGCTGCGAGCCGTTACAACTTAAGCGAGTGCACATGGAAAATGGCCACACGCTCAAGGTGTATCAGGACACGGGCGGCTATAAATCTTTAAAAAAGGCTCTAGGAATGGCGCCCGACCAGATCATCCAGGAGGTTAAGGACTCGGCGCTTCGAGGACGTGGGGGCGCGGGTTTTCCGACGGGGATGAAATGGTCTTTCGTTCCGAAGGATTCGCCGAAGCCGAAGTACATAGTCTGCAACGCCGACGAGTCCGAACCTGGTTCGTTCAAGGATCGCTATCTGATGGAACGCGACCCGCACTCCATGATCGAGGGCATGATCATCGCGGCGTACACACTCGGGTCGCAGACCGGTTACATATACACTCGCGGTGAGTACAAGTACCTGATCGACATCATGGACGCCGCCTTGTCCGAGGCACGCGAAGCCGGGATGCTGGGCAAGAACATCTTTGGCTCGGATTTTTCGTGTGACATCCACACACATACGGGGGCGGGAGCGTACATTTGCGGTGAGGAAACCGCGTTACTCAGCTCTCTTGAAGGTTTTCGCGGCCATCCGCGCTTGAAACCGCCGTTCCCGGCCGTCGAGGGGCTATATGCCTGCCCTACGATCGTCAATAACGTCGAGACATTTACCTCAATACCGCAGATCATCGAGATGGGGGGAATTGCGTGGCGGAATCTCGGCACGGAAAAATCCGGCGGTACCAAACTGTGGTCGATCAGCGGACATGTTAAAAAACCAGGCGTTTACGAGCTTCCGATGGGCTACGCTGACATGGAAAAGTTCATCTTTGAGGATTGCGGCGGCATGCTTCGGGATGACAAAAAGCTCAAGGCCGTGATTCCCGGCGGCTCGAGCGTTTACATTATGAATGCCGGCCAGATCATCGACAAAAAGGTGACGCTTGACTATGAGGGTCTCGTCGCGGCCGGCTCGATGCTCGGAACCGGTGGGATGATGGTCATGGACGAGACCGTCGATGTCATGGACACGACCAAGAATCTGACCGAGTTTTACAAGCACGAGTCGTGTGGCTGGTGCACGCCGTGCCGCGAGGGTACGGACTGGCTGGTAAAGATCTTTAACCGCATCTCCATCGGTGAAGGGCGTCCCGAGGACGCTCAACTGATGCTCGATATATGCGACAACATCGAGGGCAAATCGTTTTGCCCGCTCGGCGATGCTGCAGCCTGGCCGATCCAATCGGCGATCAAGCAATTTCCGGGCGATTTTAAGAAGTGGCTGACGAAGAACACAAACGGTGATGTCGTCACGCCGAACATTTAAGGGAGAATTATGGGAAAGGGAGATCAACGTAGTCGGCGAGGCAAGATTTTCGCCGGAAGTCATGGCAAGACAAGGCCGAAATACAAGAAAACGGTTGTGATACCGGAGGCGAAGGCCAAACCGGCACCCGCGCCGAAGGAGAAGCCGGCACCGAAGGTGCGTAAGAAGGAAGTGGCCGCGCCCGAAGCGCCGGCCGCAGAGATGCCGGCAGAACCGGTGGCCGAGCCCCCGGCTGCGGCTGAGGCACCAGCAGAACAGGCGGCAGAAGCTCCAACTGAGCAGGCGACGGAAACACGGACCGATGAAGCTTCTGGTGAGGTAGCCCCAGCCGTCGAATCGGAGGCCGCCGCCGTAGAAGGAGATGTACCGGCCGAAGAACCCAGGGCTGAGGCCGCAGAGCAATGAAATTTGAAGAGTCAAAGACAGACGGCCACCACGCCACGCTTGCCAGGCTCGAAGGGCATTGGTCCGGCATGACGACGACGTGGTTCGAGCCTAACGTCGTCGCTGACGAATCGCCCACGACCGGTTCCTTTCGGCCGATACTCGACGGACGGTTCGCACTTTACGAGTATCGCGGCAAGATGCAGGGCAAGCCGCTCGAGGGCGTCGCGATCTTTGGCTTTGATCTGCTTACCGGCAAATTTCAGGCCGCCTGGGTCGACAGCTTTCATATGTCGACCGGCATTCTGTTCTCTGAGGGCGACGACGGTGATGAATATAAGGTAACCGGGAACTACTTTGCCGGCGAAGGCGAACCTCGGTGGGGCTGGCGGACCGAGATCGATCTTGTCGATGACGACAATCTTATTGTGACTGCGTACAACATTATGCCCGACGGCCAGGAGGCCAAAGCGACCGAGACGCGATATTCGAGAAATAGTTAATGCCCGACGAGCAAATAAAAGTAACCATAAACGAGCAGGATTTTGCCGTCGACAAGGGCGCGAGGCTGATCGACGTGTGCCGCGACAAAGGTTTCGGTATTCCCGCATTTTGTTATTACAAGGACCTTGAGATCCAGGCCTCATGCCGGATGTGTCTTGTTCGCATCGATAAGATGCCGAAGCTCCAGACCTCCTGCACGATCATCTGCAGCGATGGCATGGTCGTCACGACGCAGAGCGAGGAGGTCGAGAAGGCACAGCGGGCGATGGGCGAATTTTTGCTCGTGAATCACCCGCTCGATTGCCCCGTCTGCGACCGGGGCGGCGAATGCGAGCTCCAAGAGGTCATCTTCGACTGGGGCGATGTCGAGGAACGTTTTACCGAGCCGAAGAATGTTCAGCCCGAAAAGTATCTCTCACCGATCGTGGCCAATGACCCTCAGCGGTGCATCCTTTGCAAACGCTGTACGCGTGTTTGTTCGGAATGGATGGGTGAGGATGCGATCGAGGCCGGCAATCGTGGTGCAAATACCGTCATCGGCACCTACGGGGGCTGGCTTGGCTGTTCACAATGCGGCAATTGTATCGAGGTCTGCCCGACGGGTACGCTGCTTGACGGGGTCTATCGGCATGAAACACGCCCATGGGAACTAGAGCAGACGGTCTCAACCGACCCATACAGCTCAGATGGAATGCAGCTCTCGATCGGCTCGCGGGGCGGCACGGTGCATCGCATCGTCGCACGCGACCGGTATGTCAACGGCTTGAACGGCGAATTTCTGGATGTAAAGTCCCGCTTCGGTCACGGGTTTATCGATCATCCGGACCGTATAAAGACGCCATTGATCCGATATTCAAAGGGTGGAAAGCTGATCCCGGCGACGTGGGATGCTGCCGTAAAGTTCGCGACCGAGAGGCTTAAAGCGGCCGGAGCTTCGGTCGGTGTCGTGGCAAGCCCGAGGATGACGAACGAGGCGGTGTTCACGCTAAAGAGATTCGCATCCGAAGCCGTCGGTTCCGGCAACTACGCGATTTCCGATCCTCACGATCTTTCCCCGATTTTTGAGAACCTAAGCGCCCCGCTCGCCACGCATGCCGACATACGGAATGCAAAAACCATCGTTCTGATCGGTGGCGAGCCGGAGGAAGAGCAGACCTTTACGGCCAAGCAGATACGACAGGCCGTGCGCAACGGCGGCGCCAAGTTTATCTATGTTAGCGAGGTGCTAACAAATCTTGCCCGACAGGCGGCGACACACTTTCTCCACGTGAACGAGGGCTCACTCGACACGTTTGCCCTCGCGGCGGTCGACCCGTCCTACGATGCCGCCGCTGCGCAGAAACTCGGTGTCGAACGGGCCGACCTCGAGGCGTTGCGAAACTTGATATTTGAAACCGCGGGCGATGTGGTCGTCATGTTTGGCGGCGATCTCTCAAGCGACGCGCAGGCCGTCGTGGCAGGGAACGCGGCCAGCCTGGGCGATGCCGGGCGGCGTGTACTGGTCCATCCCCTCGCGAAATACAATAATTCGGTCGGGGCGTTCGACATGACGCACGGGCGACGGACGTTGGATGAAGTCGTCAAAAGCTCAAAGGCACTGCTAATAGGCGGCAGTCTGCAGGATGCGAGCGGGCTCGGCGATAAGGATTTTGTTGCTGTTCAGGAATTGTTCCTGACCGAAACGACCGATCATGCCGATGTTGTCTTCCCGGGGGCTAGCTTTGCCGAGGCCGACGGCACCTATACGAACAACGCCGGCAACGTGCAGCGGGTCCGCAAGGCGATAGAACCGCTGCACCAATCGAAACCGGATTGGATGATAACGGCCCTGATCGCCCGGGAGATGGGCGTCGAGATCGCCCCGGAGTTCTCTGCTTCGGCTGTTTTTCGCATCCTGGCCGACAGCACGCCGGGGTATGAGGGCCTGCGTTATCCGGCGCTGAAGGACGAGTCAAATCCCGTGCAGGTGAAACACGCGATCGTTGCAGGGCGCGATCTTTCGACAGAAGTAAATCGGCTAAAGTTAAAAATGGAAAGCATGCCGGACGAGGGGACAAAGAACATCGTGACGCCGCGCATCGGTCACAAGCTGCATCGCGTGACGACAATGACGGGCAAGACGCCGCAGTTTCATCTGCTGGCCAGCGGCAACCCGAAGCCTCAGAATTTACTCGTCTCGCCGCTTGAGCAGTTTGAACTCGACGGAAGCCTGAAGGCCGTGCACGTCGAGGCCGCGGTGGTCGGAGTTGGTGATCGGACTAATCCGGGTGGTCGTTGACATCATGAAGTATAGGGTCACTATTGAGCTTGACGAAGACGGGGTGTTTATCGCCGAGGTTCCAGCATTGCCGGGTGCATTTCGCAGGGAGGCACACGCAGCGAAGCTGTAGCGAATATAAAAGAGGCGATCGAGCTATATCGGGAAAGCCTCGAGGCGCACGGCGATTCCCATACCGCCGGCCATCTCTGAAGAACTTGTCGAGGTCGCCATTTGAGTGGAATCCCGAGTGCATCAGGCCGCGAAACAGTTGCAGCTTGGCAAAGATCGGCTATGAACTCGACCGCCAGCGCGGCAGTCACATGATACTGCGACAGGCGGACTATCCTTATCGGAGAGTCGTAGTACCGGATGATAAAGAGGTAGCGAAAGGGACTCTCCGCGGGATCATCAGGGAAGCGGGCTGGACGGTTGACGAGTTTCGAAAGCTATTACGATAACCCATGGAAGAGATCGCAAAAACAGCATTTCCATACGTCGTCATCAGCGTCGGCATTCTGCTTGCATTCCAGGGCGTGCTGATGATCGTCGCGTACACGGTGCTGGCGGAGAGGAAAGTGCTGGGCTGGATACAGGGCAGGATCGGCCCGAACCGCGTCGGGCCGTGGGGGGTGCTCCAGCCGTTCGCAGATCTGCTGAAGTTCATTTTCAAGGAAGATCTGGTCCCGGACAAGTCCACCAAGTTCATCTACTTCCTGGCGCCGATGGTCGCGCTTACCTGTGCGTTCATGCCGATCGTGGTTTACCCCTTCGGCCCGGCGATCACTACCATCGACTGGAGTTTTCTGCCGTACGGCCTTGGTGAGGGGATCACCGCCCTGCCTTTGACGATCGCGCGAATCGATGTAGGTGTGCTTTTTGTCTTAGGAATTACGTCAGTCGGCGTCTATGGCATTGCGCTGGCCGGATGGTCGTCGAACAGTAAATACAGCCTGATGGGCGGCCTTCGCTCATCGGCTCAAATGATCTCTTATGAGCTGGCCATGGGTGCCTCGGTGATCGGTGCGGTCATGCTTGCCGGATCGCTTGATCTTAACGAGATCATCCAGGCCCAGATCCAGTCGCCGTTTAAGTGGTTCATTATCCCGCAGTTCATAGGTTTCGTTGTCTTCTTAATTGCGGCGTTTGCTGAGACAAATCGAGTCCCGTTTGACCTGCCGGAGGCCGAGACAGAGCTCGTGGCCGGTTTTCATACCGAGTATTCCGCCCTGAAATTCGCTCTTTTCTTCATGGCCGAGTACGTAAACATGTTCACCGTGTCGGTTATGTGCACCGTGCTCTTTCTCGGCGGATGGTATGTACCGGGCCTCGGCCGCATCCTTGAACCGGGCTCCATACCTTACGCGCTTGTCAGCCACGTCGCATTCATAGGCAAGATCTGCGCGTTCCTGTTCTTTTATATTTGGGTCCGTGGCACGCTTCCGCGGTTCAGGTTTGACCAGCTCATGAATTTTGGCTGGAAATTCCTGCTGCCCGTCGCGTTGGCCAATGTGATCTTGACGATCATTGTGGTGTATTTTTTGAATAGATAGGTAAGCAAGTTCTTTGCCGCGGATTTACGCAGATAACCGCGGATCTGCAGGATGATTTTGAGCCTCATTTTCTGATGCGTTTATCCGCGTCGATCCGCGGCTAAAAGTCTTTATGGTTTCGACGGCTTTATTTTTTCTGTTCGCCGGATTCGCCATCGCGTGTGCGATCTCGATGGTCTATCACAAGAATCCGCTTTACAGCGCCGTTTCACTCGTCGGCGTCTTTATCGCGCTTTCATGCATTTATGTAACGCTTGCAGCGCCGTTCATCGCGGCCGTGCAGATACTTATATATGCGGGTGCGATCATGGTGCTGGTCGTGTTTGTGATCATGCTTTTAAATCTGGAGGACGACAACCCTCTCAACCGCCTCAGATACCTTTACGCGGTTGGCGGAGGTCTCGGTGTTTTGCTGCTTGGGCAAACGTTTTTCATTTTTTACGCCGTGATGCGGGCTCCCCAGGTGCCTTCAGATCAGGCAGTGACGGGCGGCAAGACGTTGAGCATCGGCCAGGCGATGTACACAGAGTATTTGCTGCCGGTCGAGATCGTCGGCATATTGCTGCTGATGGCGATCATCGGTGCGGTCATCCTGGTGCGGCGACTATCACAGTCGCAGATCGAACTCGTTGTCGACAGGGAACTTGAATTGCGGAAAGAAGGTGAATACTCAGGGGACTGATTAAGCTGATGGAACCGTCACTTGCAACCTATCTAGCCTTGTCGGGCATACTGTTCACCATCGGCGCGGTCGGCGTGATCTTTAAGCGCAACGCGATTGGCATGTTTATGTGCATCGAACTGATGCTCAACGCCGTCAACCTGACGTTCGTCGCGTTTTCGCGTTACTACGGGGATACGACCGGCCAACTCTTCGTTTTCATGGTCATGTCGGTCGCCGCCGCCGAAGCCGCCGTCGGCCTCGGTATTATTATCACGTTCTTCCGCAACAGCCAGTCGGTCGATGTGGATGATGCAAGTATTTTGAGGAATTGATTGGAACGCAGCTCGCGAGCTTGCGACTGTTCCGTATGACGGAAAACAACCTCCTAAGTCTAATAATCTTCTCCCCGCTCGCCGGTGCCGTCATCAACTGGCTGATCGGCGGCAGGCTGCGCAACGAGATGTTCAGCGGGCTCGTCGCGTGCGGTTCGATCGCGGTCTCGACTGTTGTTGCATTCATGATCGCGTTCGGCATCGGTACGCCGCATCCGGGGGCGTTGATAGATCCAGAGGGCAAGCCGATACTCGATCATATCTGGACGTGGATCCAGGTTGGCGGATTCCGGGTGGACTTTGCTCTCGGCATGGACGAGCTTTCCGGTATTTACGCCTGCTTTGTCACATTCGTCGGATTGCTGATCCATATTTTCGCGATCGGCTACATGCGCGGCGATAGCGGTTTTTATAGGTTTTTTGCTTATCTGAACCTGTTCATGTTCGCGATGCTGACGCTGGTGCTCGCGGACAATTACCTTTTGATGTTCGTTGGGTGGGAGGGCGTCGGCCTTTGCTCATACCTGCTGATCGGCTACTACATCAAAAAGGACGAGGCCCGAAGGGCAGCTAAGAAAGCGTTCGTGAGGAACCGTATCGGCGACTGGGGCGTTTTGATCGGGATGTTTCTGATCTTCACGCTGACGGGTTCGCTGTCGTTCTTTGATAAGACCGTGGAGGGCCAACAG
>DATLNN010000358.1:0-6276 GCA_035536695.1 Pyrinomonadaceae bacterium
GATGGCTACACGATGTTAAAGGACGCAAAGGTTCTGCTCGCCGCCGATGCGGCCCCAAAGGATTCCGATGTGTTCGAAAAAGCGATCAGGGAATCAGTGAACTCGACCATCTCGCCGAAAGTAGAGGGAAGGATAACGCGCCTGAACTAACGGCTCGTGTTACCAAGCCGATCAACCGCGTGAACAACCAGATTGTCGATCTTACGCTCCGCCGAGAGCGCGATCGACGTCTCGGCCGCGGGGACGATCGAGTAGCTCCAACCATCCTTGTCCTTTGCGTATACGACGTACATGAATGCGCCTTTCACCGGCTTCCAGGAGGCTCGGTAATAAGAGCCGTCCCGACGCGGCGGAGCGACCCTGGGCGACGTGAGTCTTGGGGCCTTGATCCACGGCGACATGGGGATCAGGGCATCACGCGTATAGGTCGAATCTCGCAGCTTCGCCTGGATTCCGCCGAGATCGTTACGCAGCGACTTGAGGCTGAAGTGGATGGCGCCGCGCGTCAGCTCATCTCGCCGTGTGAAGCCGATCTGGCCTGCGATCATGTCGGCGCCGTATTCCGGGCGGTCGGTGCGGTACGTGGCAAGACCGGGCCATACGTGGCGATTTCTTGTATTTTGTTCCTTCCACCATTCGAGCAGCACGGGGAAGCTCAGATTCGGCCGACCCGTCGGCCAGTACAGTTGCGGGGCCAAATAATCGACCGTGGCGTCCTGAAGCCATTTCCTTGCATCGGCGAAGAGTTCCGCATAGGCGTTGAATCCGACGATCTGACGTTCGGGCATCGGCTGCCAGATGCCAAACGGCGAAATTCCGTACATCACCTGCGGCTTGATCTTCTTTATCTCGCGGCCGACGGATTCGATGAAAGTGTTAACGTGTGAACGGCGCCAATCGGCCCGGCTGAGGGGTATCCGTCGGACACCGCTACCTTGGCTCATAACAGCGGCGGTCCGCAAATATTTCTGCCAGTTCTCTTCGTCGGGGAAGTCGATCTTTTTACCCGCCGCATCGTTTTCAGCGTACGGATAAAAATAATCGTCAAAGTGGACTCCGTCGATGTCATAGCGGCGGACGACGTCTTTGATCACATTCAGCGAATAGGCCTGTGCCGCTGGGTCGGTCGGGTCTAGCCACATATAGCGGCCGTATTTGCGAACAATGGACGGCTGACGCGTCGAGACATGGTCGGGCGACATGGTCTTCGCAGCCGGATGGTAAGCACGGTACGGATTGAACCAGGCGTGCACAAGAATCCCCCGTTTGTGCGCCTCCGCGACCAGAAAGCGCAATGGATCGAAACCCTGCGGCCGGCCCATCTGCCCCGTGAGAAACTCGGACCACGGCTCAAGCTTAGACGCATAGACCGCGTCGGTCATCGGCCGCACCTGAAAGATCACGGCGTTTAGCCGGAGTTTCTCAGCAAGATCGAGAATCGCGATCAGCTCTGCTCGCTGCTCAGCGACGCTCAGATCTTTTTTCGTCGGAAAATCAATATTATCGACCGTCGCAACCCAGACGGCGCGGAATTCGCGCTCGACCGGCGGCAGGCTCTGGGACCAGCCGATCGTTGCGATGAGGAGAAGCAAGAAGATTGGTTTCATTCGGGGACCTTGCGATCGAGCCGCGGCTCCTACACGAACACCGCGAACACTTCATTCGAGAACAGTTTTCCTTTCCGGGTCAATCGCAATCGGCCGTTCTCGTTTGCGACCAAGCCGGCCTCCATTATACGCGCTAACTCCTGAGAATATTCGTCTATCAGGTCATTGCCAAAACGATCCGCGTATTCAGCGAGATGGATGCCCGCCTCTAACCGCAGACCAAGGAACGCGAATTCCGACGCAGCGTCGATGGTTTCCCGTGAGACCTCGGGGCTGAGCCGGGCCTCGACCTTGGCGACATAAACGGCTGTGTCGCGCTCGTTCGCAAAGCGATGTGTTCCGTCAAAGGAATGGGCGGAAACGCCAAAACCGTAGACTGGATCCAGGCGCCAATATTTTGTGTTATGACGCGACTCAAAGCCCGGACGCGAGAAATTCGATATCTCATACTGGTTGTAGCCCACATCGTCGAGGCGGTCGAGCATTATTTCGTACATCTCGGCGGCGAGATCCTCGTCCGGCGAAGGCTGACGTCCGCTCTGTACTTGTTCGGCAAGCGGCGTCCCGGCATGTATCTCCAATAGGTATAGCGATATATGCTCGGGCGACAGCTTGACGGCCTCGTCGAGGTTCGATTTCCAGTCGTCCAAAGTTTGACCCGGCAAACCGGCTATCAGGTCGAAGCTGATATTATCAAAGCCCGCGTCGAGCAGCATTGCGAACGTCTTGCGGGCATCGTTGGCATCGTGCCCGCGGGCGAGAAGTTTTAGCGCCCGGTCATTGAAGGTCTGCACGCCAAAGCTTGCGCGGTTCACACCGAGCGATCTGTAGCCGTCCAGACTTTCCGGCGTTACGGTCGCAGGATTCATCTCTACGGTGATCTCGTTATCGGCGGAAACGACAAACTTCGCCCTGACCGCCGACAAGATCTGTGCGAGCTGCTCGGTCGTTAAAAGTGACGGCGTGCCGCCGCCAAAGTAAACTGCGTCGACGGCATCGTCACCCGCAACGTCAAACGGTACGAATGAGGAAACCTCTTGACAAAGAGCGTCCACATACTGCTGCACGACGCCACCATCCCGAAACACGTCGGTCGCGAAATCGCAGTATGAGCAGCGCGACTTGCAGAACGGAATATGAAGGTAAACACCGGCGGTCATAGCAAACAGCTATCAGCTATCAGCTCTCAGCTATCAGCTATTCCGTACGGCCGGAGAGCTGAAGTTCGAGTGAGTTGCTCCAGTCGGACTCAAGCCCCGCGACGTCTGCACAAATCACTGGCGTTCCGTCGATCTTGATCTCGAGGTTCTTGGAGGTGACCGTGCCGAGCACCTCAAATGGGCACGAGCCCAGGGAATCGATGACCCGTTCGCGATTTTGGTGCTTAAAGCTGACGACGATTCTCGACGGGGATTCTCCAAAGAGAAGGGCTTCATTTGACAGGGCGGGACGATCTAAACTCACCTCAGCGCCCAACGAATCACGGCCGAGGGACGAAAAACAGGACTCGGCCAGGGTTACGGCCAAGCCGCCGTCCGAGCAATCGTGTGCAGAGGCGAGTAGCATTTCGTCAGCGAGACGCAGCAAGGTGTCTTGGACGAGTCTTTCTCGCTCGAGATCGAGATGCGGCAGCTGGCCGGCCTCGATCAACTGCTCGGTCGTCCGGCCCAAAATGGTCTGGGCAAATTCGCTTGCGGCCAGGTCGTCATGAGTTTCGCCGAGAATGGCGATGACATCACCTTCGCGTTTAAAGCTGGGCGTGATGATCTTTCGAGTGTCGTCGATGAGGCCGACCATGCCGATCGTGGGCGTCGGCAAGATACCTCGGCCGTCGGTTTCGTTATAGAACGAAACGTTGCCGGAAACGACCGGGGTTTCAAATACCGTGCAGGCCTCGGCCATGCCGTCGATGACGTCCGAGAAGCTTCGCATGACCTCGGGGCGTTCCGGCGAGGCGAAATTCAGACAGTTGGTTACGGCGATCGGCTTAGCACCCACGCACACCACGTTGCGGGCAGCCTCGGCCACGGCCAAACGGGCGCCTTCTCGGGCATTTATCGCAACAAACTTTCCGTTGCCGTCAAGGCACATCGCGATCGCACGCCGGGTTTCCTTAACACGGATAACAGCCGCGTCGGCGCCCGGCGTTACGACCGTGTTCGTGCGGACCATCGAGTCGTACTGCTCGTAAACCCAGCGTTTTGAACAAATGTTAGGCGAGGCGAGGAGCGTTTTCAACGCTTGTTCCAAGTTCCAGGTTCCAAGTTCCATGTTGAAATCTCTTTTTGCCTCCAACACGGAACCTGGAACGTGGAACTTGGGACTTCCCGCCGCCATCGGCCGGTCATACTTAGGGGCCTCGTCAGTAAGCGCCATCACGGGCAGGTCCGCCTCGAGCGCGCCATTGTGGAATATCTTTAACCGGTCGCCTTCGACAACTTTCCCGATCACGACGGCGTCGAGGTCCCATTTTCTGAAGATGTCAACGACCTGTTTCTCGCGGCCGCTGCGCGCGACGATGAGCATTCGCTCCTGAGACTCGGAGAGCATCATTTCGTACGCTGTCATGCCCGTCTCTCGCTGCGGTACCAGCGTCAGGTCGATCTCGAGCCCCGTTCCGGCCCGGGCGGCCATCTCGACGGACGATGACGTGAGCCCGGCAGCCCCCATATCCTGAATGCCCTCGATCGCTCCCGAACGCATCGCTTCAAGGCAAGCCTCAAGCAAAAGCTTCTCAAGGAAAGGGTCGCCGACCTGGACCGTCGGCCGTTTTTCGAGGGCCTCCTCGTCAAACTCTGCCGACGCCATCGTTGCTCCGTGTATCCCGTCGCGGCCCGTTTTCGCACCGGCATAGAGTACCGGATTGCCTATTCCCGATGCTATGCCAAAAAATATCTGGTCCTTCTTTACGATGCCGAGAGCAAAGGCGTTAACGAGCGGATTCAGGCTGTACGATTCGTCAAAGACCACTTCGCCGCCCACCGTCGGCACGCCAAAGCAGTTGCCGTAATGCCCGATGCCCTCGACGCAGCCTTTCAGAATTGACCGGTTGCGGGCATATGTTTTGTCGGAACGCGGAGCGATGTCGACTGGGTTTTTCACTCCGGAATCCGAAGTTTCAACCGGCCCGGTCGCTATCGCTCGCGGTTCTGACAGGGGCCCGAAGCGCAGACTGTTCATGGCCGCTATTGGGCGGGCCCCCATCGTAAACACATCACGGAGAATGCCCCCGACTCCAGTCGCCGCGCCCTGAAATGGTTCGATAAAGCTTGGGTGGTTGTGCGATTCGACCTTAAAGGCCACGCACCAGTCGTCGCCTATATCGACGACGCCGGCATTCTCGCCCGGCGGCACGATCACGCGCGGTCCCGCCGTCGGTAGCCGTTTCAGATGAATGCGTGAAGATTTATACGAGCAGTGCTCAGACCACATCACGCTAAAAACGCCCAGCTCCGTGATATTTGGCTTCCGACCCATTATTTGTTTTATCCGTTCATATTCGCCCGGCGAGAGTCCGTGTTGCGAAACAATTTCGGGCGTTATTGAAGTGCTCATTGTCTGTCTGCTTTCCGCAGGGAAAACAAAACAGCTATTCTAACGGTTTGACGATGCGTTGTCGATTTCACTCCTTGTCCGGTTAGTGCTCTACCCTGAAAAAAGCTATCCGAAATTTCTCTTCACCCCCGCTCCGTCCGGTTCCGCGAACTCGGCGTCAAGCGAGGATGAACGCAGCGTTCGTGAGTGGAGAGAGCGGCGTTTAGGTCAAAACGGCAGCCGGGCTACGTGGCCGATTTTATTAGATCTTCATAAAGCTTATTAATTAATAATTCTTAATAACGCCCTCGGCCACAGAAACGCCGGTAAACTATAGCGGGGCCTCGCATAGGCCGTCTTGTCCCACTGTCCCACTGTCCCACCGGTTTTTTCGCAATTCTTCATCGTCCGAAAATCCTCGAAGATGAGCTCATAGGTTGTCAAATATCTCGCTCAGCGCCCAAGCGTCAAGCTGCAGGCCATCTTAGCAGATGTTGCATGGAAAGGCCATGGTATTATTTATGCGATAGCACGGCAGGACGCTGGGAACGCAGCCGCCCCTCGCCCGGAAGAGGCTGACGAACGTGAAAATTGCTCAACTGGCGCAAACAGAAAGGGCGTCAGTCCGGAGGAACCAGCCTTTGCAGGCGAGGGCGCCTGCGTTCCCGGCTCATAGGCGGATACCTCTCTCCCGCCGTTACTTCCTCTTCCTCAAGGACACAAGAATTGCATCGCCCACTTTCCGCTCGCCTTCTTTGTCGGACGGCCTATTGACCACCTTGCCGCCCAAAAACATCGTCGTCGACCCGCCGCCGTCGAGGTTCATCGCGTCGGTCGCCCCAAGCTCGAGCATATAGGCCGCTAGATCGTAGAGATCAAGCCCCACGCTCTCCTCGGTCCGCCCGTCGGCCGTTAACATCAGGAATCTGCCGTCCTTGAGCTTGGCGACCGCTGTACGCGGATGGCGGGTTTCGACGAAGCCGCGGTTCGACTTCTCCCTTTCCCATGTGACGTCAACACGGCCGCCCGCTACGAGCTGCGGTACGCCCGCTACAATATCAATGCGATTCCTGGCTTTGGGGTCATTTGTCGATAGGCCGCCGGGCGCTCCCGACCAGGTCCGCACGAGGGTCAC
>DATLNN010000359.1:0-5503 GCA_035536695.1 Pyrinomonadaceae bacterium
CGCGGCTGGGCCGATCGCGGGGCCCATCATTGCATGCGTGGCGTTTGGCTGGCTGCCCTGTCTCGTGTGGATAGCGTTAGGGGTTGTCCTCATCGGGGCAGTACATGATTTTACCGCGCTTGCATCGTCCGTCCGACACGGGGCGCTGTCGATAGCGGAGATCACTAAGGAAAAACTGGGCACCGGAGCCGGCCGCGCGATGATGGGCTTTATCTGGATCGCTCTCGTTTACGTTATCGTCGCGTTTACCGACATTACGGCCGGAACATTCGTCTCGGGCGATGACGCGCTGGTTGGCGAGACGCGCTTCAGCCCGGGTGGCGCCGTAGCCATGGCAAGCGTCATGTACCTCGGTCTGTCAATAATTCTCGGCCTTGTCGAACGTTTTCTAAAACCGCCGCTATGGCTGGCCACGATAATCTTCGTGCCGGCAACCTTCGCGCTCTCATATCTCGGTACCCAGCTTTCGTACGTGCTGAATTTTGGCCATCTGACGTGGTCGATATTGATACTCCTGTACTGTATCGCCGCCTCGCTCGTGCCGGTTTGGGCGCTGTTGCAGCCCCGTGGGTATCTGGGCGGATTTGTGCTCTACAGTGCAATAGCGCTGGGTATCATTGGCATTTTCTTTGGGGGATATTCGATCCAGCAGCCAGCTTTCAAATCGTTTGACGTCGGCGGAATGACAGGGATGTTATTCCCGTTTCTGTTCGTCACGATCGCCTGCGGTGCCTGCTCCGGGTTTCACGGTCTCGTTTGTTCGGGTACTACGTCTAAACAGATCGACAAGGAATCGCACGTCCGGCCGGTCGGTTATGGTGGCATGCTGGCGGAGGGATTCGTTGCATTCATCGCCCTTGTCACTGTTATGGTCGTGGCGAGTGACACCCTGCTAACCGCAGACGGTCGCACGCTACCTCCGGGCAAGATATATGGTAACGGGATAGGAAATTTCCTGACGATCCTGATCGGAAAAGAGAATCTGCAATTCGCCGTCACATTCGGCGCGATGGCCTTCTCGACCTTTATCTTCGATACGCTCGACGTTAGTATGCGGCTCGGAAGATATATCGTGCAGGAGCTAATAGGTATTCCAGGCAAATTCGGCGCGCTCCTTGGTACGGTCGCAACCGTGTCTATTCCGTTTGTCCTGATATTCTTCGCTCCGCCCGGCTCGTGGATCGAGTTCTGGACACTTTTCGGCGCATCTAACCAGATGTTGGCGTCTCTGACACTTCTATCGATCACGGTATGGCTTTACCAAGCGCGAAAACGCATCGCGTTCACGCTGCTGCCAATGATATTCGTCCTTACCGTCACATTTTCTGCGCTTGGGCTCTTGGTTTACGGCAATCTGTCAACATCCACGGGGCTCGATATAAAAATGGTTAATGGCCTGGCCTCTCTCGCACTCATAGTGCTTGCGATATATCTTGCTATCACGGCATTGATCAAGGTGCGGACAGAAAAACGGGAATTTGTCGAGGCCGAGAGTTTTTAAGCGGTCTATCGTGGTAAGGCATCAAACCAAAAGCCGAACATAAGAACAGGCCCGGGGGTTCGAGCTAAGAGTTCACGTCGTTTTTAATTAGCGGGATCTCGTCCAGGGTCTTTGTTGTCCTGTCGGTCACACTCATAACGGGCTCGCGATACTCGTCCAACTGCACGTAGGACGTTGATGGTCGCAAGCTCGATTCGCGTTCGTCAAGAGCGTCGACCCTCAACCTCGCATCGATCAGCTTCGGCACCTGCCTCACGAGCATAAAACAAACTCCAAAGATCGAAGCAAGATACGCGATAACTATAACGGTGACCACCTCGGTTCTGACGGCGTTACCAAGCAGGACCGCGACCAGGCCAACAAGTATTCCCAGACCGAACATGACGATCAGAAATATCGTGGTCAGAATGTTATCGAGCATCTTGCCCGGCATGCCGTCCTTATCGATCTCCTCGGCCTTTGAGAGGCGTTCGCCGCAGCTCTTACAGAACCTAAGTTTCTCGTTGACGGTCTCGCCGCAAGTCGGACAGTACATTATTTTCTCGCTCTCGGGATTTCGTCCAAATTCTTGGTCGTATGCTCGGTCACGCCAATCGGCGGCTCTTTTGATTCGGTCAGCTGCGCTGTAGACGCAGGGCTCAGGTACGCGGGAGCACCCGTATTCCCATCACTCGGTGGTCCCGACGGGGTTTTAGCGAAAAGCGCGATGTGCCGCAGCACCAGCAAGCAAAGCCCAAAGAGCGTCGCCAGGTACAAGAACGAAACGAGCATGATCGTTCCGGGGGCAATGGTGGGCGACTGCAGCATGAGGTAAAGCGAGCCGACAAATCCGATCACTCCAAATACACCGATAGCCGCGACCCCATTGGACAGGTTCTGAGCAACGCCTGATGTTTCAGCACCGGCGATCCGACTGCCGCAACGCTTGCAGTAATTTAATCCAGATTCCAGTTCCGTGCCGCAGCCTGAACAGTACATTGTTTGATCCTATAGTGATTTCACGGGGCCGATCTTGTCTTCAAGCCAGTTGGTCAGCCCGTCGACCGACTCGATATGCACCGGCTTACCACGCCACGCTTTCAGCGCGAATATCACGAGCATGATCGACGTGACTAGCTGAAAGAAGAATTGGCCGATCTCGGCGATATCCGTAATGCCGCCGATGATGCTTAAGATCGTCGTGACGATCAGAATACCGATATGCGCGGCCAGGCCCTGGGCCGCATGAAATCGTACCTTAGTCTCGCTCTTTGGCAGCAAAACAAGCAGTATTATTCCCGCGACAAGGCCAAGGTACCAAGGAATATAGGGTACCGCCGTCAGGACATTTTCTGGCAAGCCAACCTTTTCAACCTTTCTTTCGGACGATCGGTCGATCTGGGCCGCTTGGTAGTAAGCGGGAACATTTTGCCCGTTAAACGGCGACTGATAGGCCGGGATGTCATTCGGGACAAACCTACGGGTCTGCTCCTCGCTCGGCATCGCTCCCGACACGTCGCAGGTTTCGGCACCGCGAAAAGGAAGAGCACGCGTGGCCATTTCTGCCTCGGCCTCTGCCTTGATGCGCTCCGGAAAATCCGGATCGAGCGGATTTGTATCGTACTTCGTCGGCATTACTTGTCAGAACACCGCCTGCGTTAGCGGGCGCCAGTTATACAAGATTCTACGACATCGGGGATCAAATTGTTCGCTGTTAGAACCGCTTGTGGCCCGTCGTTGGCCACGAGGCCGTTCACAGCCACCGAACTGGCCGCCACGCTTACGCCGGCGGGTCTGGCCTGATTCCCAACTCCTTTAACTGCTTCTCATCTACTTCACCCGGCGAATCCATCATTAGGTCCTGAGCCGACGCTGTTTTCGGAAAGGCAATCAGGTCACGAATGTTGTCTGTCTGGAGCAGTGCCATCAGCGTACGTTCGATGCCGGCGGCAAAGCCGCCATGGGGCGGCGTGCCGAATTCGAGAGCATCGAGGAAGAAACCAAACCGCTCGCGGGCCTTCTGCGGTGTCATGCCGAGGGCTTTAAAGTTCAGTGCCTGGACGTCTTTTTGATGAATACGGATCGAGCCTCCCGCAACCTCGATGCCGTTGATCACAGCGTCGTACGCCTTGGCCCGAACCTTGCCGAGCAGCTCACGCTCACCGGTTTCTACGGCTTGCTTGAACACTTCGAGGTCCTCGTCCATGGGCGAAGTAAAGGGATGGTGTGCCGCGTCGTAATGATGCTCGGCGTCGTTGTACTCGAACATCGGAAACTCGGTCACGATCAGGGGTTCGAAGGTGTCTTTCGCGATCAGACCTTCTCGCCGAGCGACTTCGAGCCGAAGCGCGCCGAGCGCGGCAGCGACGACCGACCTTCGTCCGGCCACCACAAGAACGGCGTCGCCTTTTTCAGCTCCCGACGCCGATGCGAGCTGCACTATCTTGTCCTCTCCGAGAACTTTTAGCAGCGAGGATGCGGGAACCCAGTCGCTACCCGTACCCCGGCCTGGATGCCCGGCCGCCGGCGCCGCATCGCTCCCGGTTCTGACCTCGGGTTCGCTGAGCTTTATCCACGCTAGTGCGCTGGCGCCGTAGCGTTTTACGAACTCCTGGAGCTCGTCCAGTTGCTTTCGCGAGTAATCGCCACGGCCTTTGACGACAATACATTTGACCTGGCCACCCTTTGCCAAGGCCTCGGCGAAAGGTGCGAAATCAGTGTCGCGCAGCTCATCGCTAAGGTCGGCCAATTCCATCTCAAACCGCAGGTCCGGCTTGTCCGAGCCGTAACGGCGCATGGCCTCGGCATACGTCATCCGCGGCCACTCGGCAGGCAGTTCGACGTCGATCAGCTTGAAGACATGGCCGAACATCCCCTGCATCTCGCGGTAGATCATCTCACGGTTCGGGAACGACATCTCCATGTCTAGCTGCGTAAATTCCGGCTGGCGATCGGCCCGAAGATCCTCATCACGAAAACAGCGCGCGATCTGGTAATACCTGTCAAAACCGGAGATCATTGTCAGCTGCTTCAGGATCTGAGGCGACTGCGGCAAGGCAAAGAACTTACCCGTGTGGATGCGCGATGGGACAATAAAATCCCGCGCGCCCTCGGGCGTCGATTTCAAAAGGATCGGCGTCTCCATCTCGATAAACCCGCGTTTGTCAAAATATTCACGTATCGCCGAAACCGCCTTAGCGCGCATTCTAATATTCCGCTGCAGCTGGGGCCGCCGCAGGTCGAGGTAACGATATTTGAGCCGTGTCGATTCGTCGGCCAGGTTCTCAGAGCCAGCGACCTCGAGCTGAAACGGCGGCACCTTGGCGTCATTCAAGATCATGATCTCGTCCGCATGGACCTCGATATCGCCCGTCGCAAGCTTTGGATTGTGTGTTCCCTCGCGCTCGACGACCGTACCCTTTACCGCAACGACAAACTCCCCGCGAAGACTCTTTGCCTTCGCATGGGCATTCCCGGCGTCCTCTTCATTGACCACAACCTGAGTAATACCCTCACGATCGCGGACGTCGATAAAAGTCAGCGGTCCAAAGTCGCGCTTCTTTGCCACCCAGCCCATCAGTACAACATCCTCACCGACGTGCGATTCACGCAGATCACCGCACGTGTGAGTTCTCTCTAAAGTTCCGAGTACGTCTAACATAAAAGGTCCGTGTCAGTAGCCCGCACGTAAGTAAGGGCCGTCCGCAATCCAAGTTTCGTCACTGTCACCCAGCAGCTTCCGTCGTAGGTTGCCCTTACTTACGTGCGGGCTACTGAAACCCCTGCCGACCGACAAAACAAAAACGCCTTTCGATTTGCGGCAAACGAAAGGCGGAGCGTCGAACATTAACACTCTCGCCCGTCAATTATTGCCGTCATTAAATCGAACTGCGTTCATAAAAGCGAATCTGAATCATACTAGACGGTCCCGCGAAAACGCAAATATGTGGTCGATCGACGCGGTTGTTAGGCTTGTCCCATGTCCCGTCTGTCCCGCCTGTCCCGCTGTCCCATTTGTCCCGC
>DATLNN010000360.1:0-6255 GCA_035536695.1 Pyrinomonadaceae bacterium
AAAAGTAAAGTATCTCATCAACCGAGACGCCGAGCAAGGAAAATCCGGATTTTGCCAGCGCTGCTTCCTAACCGCTCCCGGCTATCCGCCGCAGCGCGGTGAAAATCTAATAAGACGGGTGGCAATCAATTGAACAGCGGCGGGTTGTTGCCGCCTCGAATTAGCGAATCAAGGCCAAAATGTTCGTATGCAAGTCTTGTTGCCATTCGGCCGCGGGGAGTTCGGTTTAGGAAACCGATCTGCAGCAGATACGGCTCGATGATCTCCTCGATCGAGTCTTTTTCCTCGTGGATAGCTGCCGAGATCGTGCCGAGGCCAACCGGGCCGCCGTCGAATTTTTCGATTATCGTTCTCAGCAGCTTGGCGTCGCGCTCGTCCAGGCCGTAGCTGTCGACCTCCATCCGGTCGAGGGCGTTTGACGCGACAGACTCGGTCACACGGCCATCCGCGTCGACCTCCGCAAAATCTCTCACACGCCTTAGCAGCCTGTTGACAATACGAGGCGTCCCGCGTCCGCGCCGGGCTATCTCGTGTGAACCGCGTTCCTCGATCGGCACGTTCAGGATGCTTGCCGAGCGCTCGCAGATGGTTTGCAGATCTTCGACATTGTAGAAATCGAGGTGAAAGATAATTCCGAACCTTCCCCTCAGCGGGGCGGTTATCATGCCTGGACGCGTCGTTGCCCCAACGAGCGTAAACTTTGGCAGCTCAAGCTTTATCGATCTCGCCGCCGCTCCCTGACCGATCATCAGGTCGATATTATAATCCTCCATCGCGGGGTACAGGATCTCTTCGATGGCGGGATTGAGGCGATGGATCTCGTCGATGAATAGCACATCGCCTTCTTCCAGATTGGTCAGTATCGCTGCCAGATCGCCGGCTTTCTCAATGATCGGCCCGGCGGTCGATTTCAGCGCCGCTCCCATCTCGTTGGCAACAATGTTCGAAAGGGTCGTCTTGCCCACCCCGGGCGGCCCCGTCAGCAAAATATGGTCAAGCGCCTCACGCCGCCTGAGCGCCGCCTGCATAAAAACACGCAAATTCTCCTTGACCTTCGTCTGGCCGATATAATCGACGAGTCGCGCCGGGCGCAGGGACGCGTCGAATTGACTTTCGTCGTCCGTCGAACTGTCATTCCGAATATTTATCGCTTCGGCACCTTGCATAAATTTCCCTTGTTTCTCTCAGCGGGATTTGCGATCTCTGCGTTCAAAAACGATTTAACGCTTCTCAAAATAATAGCCCCTTATTGAATAGAGCGAAAATATCCATTGAAAACGCGACAAAGCAGTGCAGTATCAACCCCATCCAGATATTGCCATTGCGATAGCTAAGCCAGCCCAGAAAGATGCCAGCGAGAATGGCGGCAATAGTTTCGGGCATCGGTTTCTGAAAGTGGATCATAGTGTATGGCACGGTCATCACAAAAATAGAGTAAAGGCCAAGCGAAGGCTTCAGGCCGTGAAGGAGGAAGCCGCGAAAAAAGAACTCGAGGCCAAAGAATTGGAGAAAATAAATAAGCTCCCAAACGAGAAGGGTCGAGCCCAGGTATGGTTCACCATTATGGACCTTCAGAAATGGATATTTTGCGGAGAAGCCAGCGGTCAGAGACATCAGATAGACCAACGGAAGCATTATCACCGTACATTTCAGCAAAAGTCCGATAAATCCTTGTTCGATCGTCAGCGAAAGTCCTATTTCAGAAAGCGGCCGCCGCTGTACGCACCGAACGAAGATCACCGGCACGACGAGATAGAAGACCATGGAAACGAACACCCACCACGCCAATGCATAAAGATTGGTGTCCGCGGTATTTATAGCCTCGGCACCGATCCCAGCGAGGATCGCCGCCGGATATTCGGGGTTTTTCAGGTAGGATATACACGTCAGGCCGATCGCTGTATATACGAGTGCGAAAACGGCCCGTTCGTCAAGACGTTCGATATCCGCGCGAAGTTGTCGTGCGATCTCGAACATCGCTCTTATTTGGCCAACAGCTGGAGGCTGCGGCGAAGTAGTTTCTTGACTGACATCTCTGTGCCCTCACCGGCAGCCTGTTGCAGGGCCTTCTCGGCGGCATTTCTTTGATAGCCAAGGTTAGTGAGCGCTGAGAGGGCATCGTCGAAGACCCCATCGCCGGACGCCGTGGCTCCTGCGGCAGCATCCGCCGAGGACACGCCGTCGGTCAGTTCGCCGACCTTATCGCGAAGCTCGATGACCAGCCTCTCGGCCGTCTTTAGGCCGACACCGGGAATCGATTTCAGGCGTGCGAGATCGTTTGAGCGGATCGCCAATATTATCTCGTCGGCGCTCATACCTGACAGCATCGCGATACCCATCTTCGGGCCGATCCCCTGGACCGAGATGAGCCTCAGATATAGGTCACGTTCGCGTGTCGTTTTGAACCCAAAAAGCTGGATCGCGTCCTCCCGCACATGTGTGTAAATTCGCAGACTGACGTCCGACCCCGCCTCGCCTAGCTCGTAAAAGGTCGATAGCGGTATCGACACCTCATAACCAACGCCGCCGACATCGACAATTGCCGCGTTTGCGTGTTTCTCAAGAAGTTTACCGGCGAGGTGAGCGATCATTGTTTCACACTTGAAACGCAAATTGTAGAACAAATCCGCTTTGAGGGCAACGACCCGCGCGCGGAAGGCAACCAAACAGAACAATTTCCATGTTTGAAAAATTTCGCTTTGTCGAGGGCCCCGTAAGGTATAGAATAAAACACGGGCGCTGTGAAACTAATCGCATTGGCCCGGCGTAGATTGATATAGTTCTGAGAGGTACGATCATGTGCAATGGTAAGGGATGGTTTATGAGGATGGTGCCGTTTGTCGCTACATTTGCGATCGGCGTATTTATTGCAAGCTTTTTTGTCAGCATTAGCGCACCTAATTTTCGCGGCGGCTACGGTAAACGTCATGAAATGAAACGTTTGCGGATGGAAAACGAGCGGCTGAAAAACGAGAACCTTCGGTTGAAGAATGAGCTCGAGAACCAAAACTGGAGCGCTCCGCATGCTTTGCATCCTGGACATGACGAGTGGAACGCGCCCAATGTACATGTGCCGGTACCGATCCCGCCTGCTCCCCCGCTTCCGCCCGTAGCGCCTCGCGCTGGAAGGTAGGTTTTTTTGAGTTTTAGGCCACAGGTTAACGCACCGCCGAGCGGACGTGTTAATCTGTGGTTTCTTATTTAAGGCAGAGGTGGTTTTATGAAGTTGATTTCTGTTCTAATGCGCGCGATAGCTTTTTTGACCGCCCTAATTATCGGAGTGACGGCCGGCGGGCTGGCTGGAAATGTTTCGGAAACTTCCGATCTCGATGATGCCGTGGTTCCCGTCCCGTACTACACCGATTCTGGAGTGCGCTCGTGCTGGACCTCCAAACCTGGGGTTTCGTCAACCACGAGCACGCTGAGCATCGAGTCAAAACCTACTCCGTCATACACCGACGAGGCCCGGGCGGAGCAGACCGAGGGTACCGTCGTTTTGAGGGTAACCTTTCTCGCGTCGGGAAAGATCGGAGCGATAGAGCCGATCAAAACGCTTCCGAACGGTTTGACTGAGCAAGCTGTTGCGGCCGCTCAGCGGATCGAATTCAAACCCGCTATCCAGCACGGCCGGCCCATCTCGGTCAGCAAACAGGTCGAATACACGTTCTCCATATATTGACCTGCATGGACGAATCGCACGCCCGGAAAATTATTGTCGAGATCGGCAAGCTCCTGTATGAGCGCAGCTACGTCGTATCATCGGACGGTAACCTCAGTATTCGCTTGTCGGAGGACCGCGTGCTTGCGACTCCGACAATGACCTGTAAGGGTCGAATGAGCGAGGACGATCTTGCCGTGACAGATATGGACGGCGGGCCGATCTCCGACAAGCGGGCTTCGTCGGAACTCGCGATGCATCTGCTGATCTATAAGATGCGGCCCGATATCAAAGCCGTCTGTCATGCACATCCGCCGCACGGCACCGCCTTTGCAGTTGCAGGGCTCGCGATCGACAAGCCGATACTGTCCGAAGTCATCCTGACCCTTGGCTGCGTTCCGCTGACGGGGTACGGGACGCCCTCGACGGACGAACTAACCGACGCGATGAAGCCATACGTCGCGCACCACAACGCCTTGCTTATGGCTAATCACGGCGCCGTTGCTTATGGGGATGACCTCTGGCAGGCGTTTGATCGGTTGGAGACGCTTGAACACACGGCCAGGATCGCCATTCTTGCAAAGGCACTCGGCGGTGCAAACGATCTGCCCCCGGCCGCGATCGAAAAGTTGATCCAGATACGCGAAAAAGCGGGCTATCTGAAAGAAAATGCAAGGTGCCAGGCATGCGGATATCTGCATGAGACGGGTATCGCATGCGATCTCGAGGTGAATTATCCTACACCGAGGGGATCAAATGGAGCCAAGGTCTCGTTCACCCGTGAAGAGTTGATCGAGCTTTTGAGCCAGGCGGCCCGATTGGGTTAAACTAGCGTGGCAATTCGTACAAAACGATTAGGAGCAAACTAGATGCAAGAAGCACTGGGAATGGTTGAAACAAAAGGTCTCGTAGCGATGATCGAGGCGGCGGATGCGATGGTGAAAGCGGCAAACGTAACACTCGTCAGCTACGAGAAGATCGGCGCCGGGTTCGTGACCGCGATCGTACGAGGGGATGTTGCCGCGGTTAAGGCCGCGACAGACGCCGGTGCTGCCGCCGCCCGCCGCGTTGGCGAGCTGGTCAGCGTCCATGTCATCCCTCGCCCCCACTTAAGTGTGGACGAGACCTTGCCGGTCGTACGAAAGTAGGCAGTCGGCGGTAGTCAGTGGGCGGTGAACCGTTGAAATTGTGCGACTGCCTGCCGGCAACTGCCAACAGCTATGATAATAGCGAGAATTCTGGGCACGGTCGTGTCCACTCAAAAAGACGAGCGTCTACACGGAAAGAAGCTGCTTATCGTCAAGCCGATCAACCTGGACGGCTCCGATCAGAGCGGCTACCTTGTTTCTGTCGATACGGTCGGCGCCGGCTTTCATGAAAAAGTGATCGTCGTTGGCGGGTCGAGCGCTCGCCTTGCCGAGGGAAATAAGGATTGCCCGGTCGACTCGGCGATCATCGGTGTGATCGATGAGATCGACTTTACTGCCGTAGAGAGTAAGTAAATTTGGTTAGGCTCCCTATGCAGATCGCTCGCGTGATCGGAACCGTTGTTTCTACCGTAAAGAACGCCTCGCTTGATGGCCGGAAATTCCTGATCGTCCAGACCCTCGACGCCGATCTAAAACCAAAAGGAAAGCCGACGGTCGCCCTTGACTCTATCGGGGCCGGGACAGGCGAACTTGTCTTTTGGTGCCGGGGAAAAGAGGCCTCGTTCCCGTTCAAACGCGACGAAACGCCTACTGACTGCACGATAGTTGGCATAATCGATTCAGACGCCCATGTCTGGAATGGCGGCTGAATAGATCGGCTTTCAATTAGCATGCTGCTTGCCCGAGTAATAGGCAACGTTGTCGCGACGCAGAAAAATCAGCGCTACGAAGGGACGCGCGTTATGCTCTGCCGGCAGATCACGCCCGAAGGCGACGACATGGACTATACCTGCATCGCGCTCGACTCGGTCGGTTCCGGGGAAGGAGACATTGTTATCATCGCCCAAGAAGGCTGGTCGGCATCAACAGCCGCGACCGGAAGGCCTGGCGCTGCTATCGATTCGGCTATCGTGGGCGTCGTCGATTATGTCGATCTCTTGTAAAATGTTTTTCTTCAGTAATCAGTTAGTAGTTTTTAGTTATTAGTGGATAGTTAGTGACTGATAACTAAAAACTATTAACTATTAACTATTATTCAGATATGTCGGATAGCGTCACATTAGATAAGGCTATCAAGTTTGCCTTGCGCATCGTCAAGCTTTACCGATATTTGACTGACGAAAAGAAAGAATATGTATTGAGCAAGCTTGTCCTGATCTCAGGAACGCACATCGCGAAGTTTGTTCGGGATGCGTTGGCAGGGGAGGGAAGGCAGAATTTTGGGTCGGACATGTTCCAGGCGAAAAAGCGCGCTGCCGAGACCGAGTTTTGGCTTCTGATCATTTATAAAGGCGGATATCTTGATGAAAAGGAATACGAGTCTATTAATGAAGATTGTCTTGAGTTGATACGGCTCACTACTTCGATCTCGAATACTTCAAGGAAAAGGGATGAACAGCCCAGCAAAGTCGGATAATGGCCCGGACGGCCAACTCGCGTCGCTCCTAG
>DATLNN010000361.1:0-3333 GCA_035536695.1 Pyrinomonadaceae bacterium
TTCATGACTTGAACTTCCTCGACAAAGAATAATCGAGTTTATCAATTCCTTACTTTTAAATCAAGATTAAAATAATGGGAAAGTTGGAAAAAATGCGGAGGCCCGCAGGTGAGCAAAGGCGGCAGACCGAAACGGCGTGTACGGCCCCTGGTTAAGCGCGGGATCCGGGACGAGGCCAGCGGGGTTCCAACAATAGAATATGTATTGACTTAGCCCTCTGTCTCCTGTATAAATCTCTCATCCCAAGGGTATTATGACGCGTCACCGCTCACATGGCGTGCAGCTGCTTTTACTGGCTGCACTTATTGCCTTCGCATGCTTTTACACGCGGCAGGCGATAGCGCCTATCTCGGCCTCCGCGATGACGCAGGACATGCCTGTAACGTTTCTGGCCGTGGGCGACATTATGATCTCGCGCGGCGTCGCGCGGGCGATAGATCGCGCGAATGATCCGTTGGCCCCATTCAGACGAATGGATCCGATCTTTCGCTCGACGGATTTTAACTTTGGCAACCTCGAGTCGCCCATCTCACCCAATGGGAACATTATCGGCAAGGGACTGGTTTTTAATGCCAGGCGCCGCGACGTCGCCGGACTGCGGGAGTACAACTTTCAGGTGCTCAATATCGCCAATAATCACGCTCTCGATCAAGGCTTGGCCGGTCTAAGGAATACCCGGCAAGTCCTGGCTGACAACGGACTAACACCCCTCGGGGCGGGCGACGACCTGGCTGATGCCTGGACCCCGAAAATAACAGAGGTACGAGGCATAAAGATCGGATTTGTGGGAGCGTCATATTCTTCTAACAACGACAATGGCGCCTCGCGAAACGATCATGTTGCCCGAATCGAGGACACGGAGCGTCTTCGGCAGGCTATTGACGAATTGAAACAGGTGGGTACGCATTTCATTGTAGCTACGATGCATGCGGGAACAGAGTACGTGCGCAATCCAAATGCTTCGCAGATCTCGTTTGCCCGCTCAGCGATCGACCTGGGGGCGGACGTGGTGATCGGGACGCATCCGCATTGGATCCAGACTATCGAGCGGTATAAGGGAAAGCTGATCTTCCATTCGCTGGGGAATTTTGTCTTTGACCAGGAATGGAGCCAGGAGACAAAAGAGGGGCTGGCCCTAAAGATCACGATCATTCCGGATAACACCGCAAAGCAGCCTGCGGCGACCATCGAACAGGTCGAATTGATCCCCGTCATTATCGAGAACTACAGTACCCCCCGCCCCGCAAACGAGATCGAGTCGCGCGTTATCCTGGGCAAGATAAATGAGAATTCGAGAACTATCAGGCCGATGAGTGAACGTGTTGCCGGTTCACAATAGTCCCCGACCCCTACTTTTCCCCAATATCCACCAACTCTACGATAAAGATCAGAGTCGCGTCGGGGGGGATGGGCCCCCGGCCTTTTGGGCCGTACCCTATGGCGGACGGAATGACAAAGATCGCCTGGTCACCGATACGCAGTTTCGCTATACCCTCGTCCCAGCCTTTGATGACCTTACCCTGACCGAGTGGGAACGAGATGGGCTGCCCGCGGTCGCGTGAACTGTCAAACTTGGTTCCGTTTGTGAGAGTGCCCGTGTAATGAACAACGACGGTTTCACCCACTTTTGGTGTCCGGCCTGTCCCTTTCTGGGTGATGAGGTATGTAAGTCCTGAAGCGGTTTTCACGGCCCCGGCCGAGAGACTCGCCGTTTTCGCTTTTACAGCCAGCGGCTTTTTCGGCACTGGTCTTCTGGAACGGCTTTGCGAAGACGCCCCTGAAACGAGGATGCCAACAGCGAGCATGCAAAAAATTATCGTGAGCTTATTATTCATAGTGTTTTTGAGCGAACGGAGTGATAGCTCTACATACGCGGCAGAGCGGGTCAACGTTCGAATACGCTGCGGATCTTAACCGCACGCTCGATCGTATCAACGTTCTCCAGGATCTTCAGTCGCAGATCGTTATCCAGCGACGGATTGTCGGCCAGAAACTTATTGACGATCGCCAATGCCTCTTCGCTTCTGTGGCCTCCGATAAACGCTCCGAGCCACCCGTTCACAAAAAATATCTTTCGATCTCGTTTCAGAGCAGGAAGCTCGGCGAGCGCTCTTTCAAGGTACGGCAGGGTGAGGCCGCTTTGTCGCACCGGGTTGAAGGGGCCGAAAGACGCCTCGATCCAACTTTCGCTAATTGCCTTGTTTGTTGTGAAATCATTCCAGTAACGGGCCTTGGTCTCGGACGTCGCTTCGCCGGCCCTGGCTGCATAGGCATAGCGTTTCGCTTCGTCGGAGGTCTCGGCAGCTTCGAGATCAGCGAGGAGTTTCTGAGCATCAGGGTCGCCGAGAACGATCAAGCGCGCCACGATGTCGAACCGATCTTTCGTGCGGGAGGCCAGCGGCGGACCGGGTGCCGGCGCCTGGCCCCCTTCGTTTTTTGAGGCCGAAGGGCTCACTTTATGCAGTATTTCTTTAAGGATCCGACGCGCGCTCGATGTCGAGGCTATGCCCAGGAACGCTCGATAATACGTGATCCGCTGCCCGGGCGTCGGCGCCTTCTGCATTTTTTCAGTTAACAATTCCTCGACCTTCGGGGCCAGCACCGCCCGCTGCTCTTCCGAGACATAATAGTTCATTGCGGTGGACACTCGACCGAGCAAGGTTTGAATGGTGCTTTCGTCCGTCTCGCCGATGAGAGCCGATGGTTTCGCAGTGCCCCCCGCCGACGCTGACCGGCCAATGTCTGCACCAAGCACTTTGATCACCAGTTCAACATACTCTTTCGGATCGAGCTCAGCCTCGCGGACGCTGTCCCAGAGGCTGCCCCACAGCATTGTGCGAAGGAAATCGTCTTTTTCGTTCTGGATGTTATTGACAATGAAAGTGCGGCTCTCATCGTCGAGCAGGAAGATCCCGTAACCGTAGTCGTTGCGATTCGGGAACAAGAACAATGGCGGCCCGGGCGAGGAGCCGCTCGCAAGCGACGAGAACATTTTCCCGTCCGTAATTTTCAGATCCGCCACCGAGATATGCTCCGTCCCGCCTTCGGCGCGAAGCAAGGTTTCGATCCGCTGCTCCCAGACGGTTCCCGAGCCCAGCGCATCTGTTGCGGCGATCTCGACGGGTCCGCCCGGTGGCCGTCGGGAGCGCACTATTGGTAGGCCGCGCTGCGTAACCCATTGGCTTGCCCAGTCCACCAAAGGGCGCCCGCTCGCGGCTTCGAATTCCGTCACCAGGTCGCCCCAGCTCGCGTTGCTAAAGGCGTGCCTCTTTAAAAATGCCCTCACGGCGGTCTGAAATCTATCCGGCCCGATGAAGAACTCGGCCTGCTTCA
>DATLNN010000362.1:0-6153 GCA_035536695.1 Pyrinomonadaceae bacterium
TTCGGTTCGGTTTCCGCTTGCTGTTCTGATCGAATTTTGATCCTGAAACCGCTCGCCCGGAGGTTCTCCGGGCGAGTTTTTCATTTTGTTCTGCTTGGCAGGCGTTTGCCGCGCAGGTCAAGAATGAGAGATCGCATGCCGGCGCGTTCCAGCTCACGCAGGGCTGCGTCGAGCTCATCTGATGTGGTGTAATTAAATCCCTCCGACAGGTCTATATAACCGATGCCGGGGTCGAGCATGTATGCGTCTGGAATTGACGGCCGCGGCACGCGTTCGCGGTTGATCTCAATGGTTTCGATGCGAAGGCTGGCCGCACGCTCGACGGTCAGCCGAAACGAACTGCCTACGGGACCGCGGATCTTGTCGCGGCCGAAATCAGGAGTCTGGTTCGCTATTGATTCGCCGTCAACGCCCACAATGCGGTCGCCAAACGCTAGCCGGGCTTTCGCCGCTGGCGAGCCTGGAAAAGTCGACAGGACAAAAGTGTCGATCACCCCGTCCTTCTCAAAGTTTGCTATTGTGACCCCGATCCCGGCGTATTCGCTTCGTTGCTCGTCGAGCATGTTCGTCCATTCCGTTTTGCCGTAGAAACGAGAGTGCGGATCGAGCGCGCGAAGCATTCCGTCTATGGCCATCCGGGTCAAGCCGGGGAAAGGGGCGACCTCAGTCGTGATATGGTTTCCGGCGATGATCGCCTGAGCTTCACCAATGTCCGCTGCGATCCACGAAGGTCTCTCTGCGTTTTCGCCCCACCACGAGGAGGCGCGTCCCGAGGCCGAGAATGTCGTGCCGCTCGCTATGTTAAAGTCGGCGGAAGGTATCGGTCCTATTTGAGCGTCGACGCCCCAGATAAACGACGCCAGGATGAGGGCAATGCCGGTGATGCGGTACATGCGGTTTATGTCACTGACAAGCACGGGGCGGCTTTGGATACACCCCTGCTCACAGATGTTTCCATCCGAAAAATAGAAGAAGATCGGCGGTTCAGGCGGCACCCGGAACCACCGATCACAATTTTGGTTTCACCTGTTTATAGGCTGAAAGCAACCCAAATTCCAAAAAGATGGTCTTTTTGCATTTCAGTGTTCAAAGTGGTTTGATTAGAAAGGACCGGGTTCCAATTTTAGCTGGCTGAAACCTGACAAAAGGCCGCTGGAGTGGGGAAACCGAACGAAGTCGCCTATGTCCGAAACATTCAAATTGCCGCCTCTTGATATTGAGGAATACCGCCTGGAAAATGGTCTTCGGGTCGTGCTAAATCCCGATCATACGATACCGGTTGTTTCGATAGCCGTCTATTACGACGTCGGCTCGCGAAACGAACGCGAGGGCCGCACGGGGTTTGCGCACCTCTTTGAACACATGATGTTCCAGGGGTCGGCAAATGTTCCGAAAGCCGGTCATTTTCAACACATAATGAAGGCCGGCGGCACCATGAACGGAACCACGTCGAGCGAGCGGACGAATTATTACGAAACGCTGCCCGCGGACCAGCTGCCGCTTGCCCTCTGGCTTGAAAGCGATCGGATGCTCTCGCTCGCGGTGACGCAGGAGAATCTCGACAATCAACGTGAAGCTGTCAAAGAAGAAAAACGGCTGCGTTACGACAACCAGCCGTATGGCCAGATCTTTGACCTGATCAACGAGATGATCTACACGAATTTTGCGAATGCGCATTCGACCATCGGCTCGATGGAGCATCTCGACGATGCCACGGTTGAGGATGTCCGGGAATTCTTCCGGGTCTATTACGCCCCGAACAATGCCGTCCTTGTTTTGTCTGGAGCGTTTGAGAGCGAGACAGCGAAAGACCTGATCGAGACGTATTTTGGCGACATTCCCTCGCAGCCCACGCCGCCCGCACTTGATGTAGCTGAACCGCTCGATGTCGCGTCGACCTATAAGGAATGGGAAGACAAGCTGGCCCCATTTCCGGCTTTCCTGATCGGCTGGAAGATACCGCCGAGACGCTCGCCGGAATTTCACGCACTTTATCTGGCCGGAAAGATCCTTTACGACGGGGACAGCTCGCGCTTATATCAGAAACTCGTGAAAGGTGAAGAATCCGTGATCCAGCTGTTCGGTTTTACAGATGAACGCCGGGGGCCATCGAGCATCTTTATAGGCGCCATCCCCAAGCCCGAGAAGGATCTTAGCAAGATCCGGGAAACGATCATGGGTGAGATCCGCGATCTCGCGGTCCACGGGCCCAAAACCGAGGAGATGGAAAAGATAGAGAATGGGCTGGTTAACGACGCGGTCCGCATGCGGCAGTCGTCCATGTCTCGGGCCCAGCAGATAGCTGAATTTGCGCTCTATGACGGCGATCCGCGGCTGGTAAATACTGAGTTGGATGAACTTCTGGCCGTGACGGCCGACCAGATCCGCAACGCCGTTGGCAAGTACCTCAATACCGAGAACCGGGCGCTGCTGGATGTTGTAACGGTCGGGAAGGGCTGATCTGCCGCGCACAACACTAACATTGGTTATGACCCCTGAACTTCGAAAACTGCCGCCTCAGGCGCTTGATCCAGTTTCCTTTGACATAGCGAAACCGACTGAGACCACTCTCGAAAACGGCCTTCGCGTGATCGTATTTGAGAACGAAAGAATACCGCTGGTTAGCTTTCGGCTTGCGTTCCTCTCCGGGGACATTCATGACCCGGCCGGTGCGAGAGGCCTGACATCGGCGGTTGCAGCAATGATCTCAGAGGGTACGGAGGACTACACGAGTCGTCAGCTTGCCGAGAAGATAGAGCGACTGGGGGCGAGCATCTCGTCGAGCGCCTCAGACGATTTCACTATAGTTGCGGCTTCATCCCTTTCACTGTACAGCTCCGAGATCCTGGACCTGCTGGCAGAAGTTGTGTTAGGCCCGACGTTCCCTGAGAACGAGCTCGACCTCTATCGACGGAACACCGTCGAGCATCTCAAGTTTCAGCGCTCGCAACCGGGCTTCCTGGCTGCGGAGCAAGCTGCGCGCCTGGTCTACGGACACCATGCATATTCTACAGTTGCGCCTAAGGCAGCCGATATTGAAAAGCTCGATCGTGAGACGCTGCGCAATCTCCATCGGGAGAGGTTCATCCCGAACAACGCCATCCTGATAGTCGTGGGTGACGTGAGGTCGGACGACCTTATTGCCGAGGTCCGTGAACATTTTAGCGACTGGCAGCCCGGCGATCCGGCCGCTGGCGAGTTCACCGCGCCTCCGAAGCGAGACGCCCGAAGCGTTACTATCGTCGATCGGCCGGGCTCCGCGCAGGCTAATATCGTGCTGACAAATCTTGCCGTAAAAAGGACCGATCCGGACTACTTTTCGCTCCTGGTAATGAATCAGGTGCTCGGGGCCGGGGCCTCGTCGCGGGTGTTTATGAACCTCCGCGAAGAGAAAGGTTACACCTACGGCGCGTACACCAGGCTTGGAACCAAAAGGCTCGCCGGCGACTTTGAAGCAACGGCCGAGGTTAGGACCGCTGTGACAGGTGACTCGCTGCGAGAGTTCTTTTACGAGTTAGCCCGAATCCGCGACGAAAATGTCGGCGATGAGGAGTTGCGTGACGCGAAGAATTTTCTCACCGGCGTATTCCCTCTGAGGGCAGAAACGCAGGAGGGACTGACCAATCTGATCGTCAATCAATATCTCTACGGATTACCGGATGACTATCTGCAAACCTACCGCAACCAGGTCAACGCCGTCGGGGCAGAGGACGTGCAACGCGTTGCGTTGAAGCATGTTCGCCCTGATGAGATGGCATTAGTGATCGTCGGGGACGCCGAAGAGGTCATGCCTCAAGTACACGAGTATGCGGACTCGGTCGAAGTTTACAATACCGATGGCGTACGTCAGGATGAGGCGAAATATACGGTCGCGGCCACCGCCGAAACGGCCGAAGTTGCAGGAAAGTGGAGTCTCGTCATTGACTTTCAGGGACAGCAACTGCCTGTTTCCTTAAACCTCGAGCAGAGTGCGGATACAGTCACCGGAGTTTTAGAGACAATGCTCGGCAATGGTGAGATCGCGGACGGTAAGGTTTCGGGAAACAGACTTTCGGCAAACGCAAAGGCGGAAATGCAGGGGCAGGGGATCGAATTTGCGATCGCGGGTAAGATCGACGGTAACGCTATGAGCGGGACGATCACCGCTCCGATAGTGCCGGAACCACTGCCTTTTACTGGTAGCAGGTCTTAGGGAAGCAGCTAAATATGCGAAAGACGCGAGGTCGGGGCAGTCCCCTTTTCGCGTCTTTCGCTCATTGTGCAAGCGGCATACTGCCTATGGTTGCTCCAACCGGATGATCGCGAACTGGGCTCCCGACGGGTCGGCGACGATCGCCATTCGTCCAACGCCCGGAGCGTCGAAGGGCGGAACCTGCACTTGGCCGCCATTTTCGCTGATCTTCGCCGCTGTTGCGTCTGTATCGTCGACGGCAATATAGTTTGCCCAGTGGGACGGCAGCTCGCCCCACTCCGGGTCATCCATGCCCATCATGCCGCCCTGAGCAGTGCCATTCAGAATAATTTCCTTATATTCCATCCCCGGGGCCACTTTTGATTGTTCGAGCGTCCAGCCAAACAACTTCGAATAAAACTCTTGAGCTGTCGCAAGGTCCTTCGTTCTCAATTCTCGCCAACAGATCTCGCCTGCTTTAGGCATTTCAAAATCAGCCATGGTGTCCCTCCTGCATTGTAAAGATGGCAAACATCGCGCCTGTTGGGTCCTGGATCATTGCAAACCGCCCGGTGTTGGGGATGTCCATGGGTGGTTTAATGATCTTGCCGCCGAGTTCTTCGGCGAGCTTCGCATTTTCGTCGACATTGTCGACGGCGATATAGGTCATTAAATGGGGCGGCGGCAGTTCAGCCTCGCCGCATACCTCGGGTGAGATCTGATATAGGCCGCCGGCCGGATAGTCGCCTCCCGTAGAAAACTCGTGGTATGCAAAGGTACCATCCGTTGCGTCACTGTCCTGGAATTTCCATCCAAAAACGTTCGAGTAAAATTCCTTACATTTCGCCGAGTCCGTACTCGCGATCTCGGTCCAACAAAAGCTGCCGTGAGCAGGACCGGCCATGGCGGCCATTTCACTTGCGTCCTGAGACATAAAAAGTTCCTCCTTCTTGTGAAAATTAGTAAGTCATTGTGTAGGAATGTGCCTTTATACGCAATCGCGAGGAATTTGGTTCTCGCTTCCCGCTGGCAGGCAGGTCCTGGGCGCGGCGCGGCGTAGATATTGTCGCTTCGACAGGAAGAAGCATGCAGAAACGCCGCTGCCGGGGCCCAAATATCGTGAAGCAGCCTAACCAGCGCGCCGCATTGGCACGTCAGCTTTTCGCTGCAAGTTCTGCAAATGATCGATCAACTCAGACGCCGCCCGCTTTGATAGTTCGTTAACGCCGCAGTGCATGATCTGGGAGCATTCGAGTTCCGCGTCAAGATTTGCTTCGCGCGAGAGCGAACGAATCATGCCAAGCTGCTTTGCTGTTACCATATCGCCCAGGTTCGTCGCGACTGCGCTTCCCAGGGGACGCGGGTCAGCCGCCGGCGCGCTTTCGTCGGTGTCGATCAGCTCAAACTCCCGCTTATACAGTTCGCGGGCGATACCAAATTTTACGGCCGCGCGTTTCAGCGCATCGTGCTCGGCTTTCTTGATCCCGGTCTCGCTCGCGGTTTTACCGGTTCCAACACCCTCACGTGTGACGCCGTCAATGGTTATTGCCACGGTCACCGTGACTATGTCGCCGATCGGACGGATGTCTTTTACCGTATGACCCCAGTTCGGAGCATGTTCGTCCAGAATGTCGGCAACCGTGTGCCATTCGACATAATCGACATAATGCGTGTTGCCGTTGCGGTCGCGCCAGCCTTCGCGCTGTTTGACGAGCTGCGGATCGACGTTTTTTCGTAATTCTTTCAAAGTGGTTGTAAAATTCAAAACATTACTCGGCGTTTCGCTGGTTTCTGCATTTTCTTCCGCCGAGACAAAACTATCTCTTAAATTTTCCTGTGTCATTTTTTTATCTCCTATGTTCGCAAGCTGCGCGGCGTCGGCGTCAGCTGCTTCGGGTTGTCCTGGTACCGAAACATCCGCCTTAGTTTTTGCAGTCTTCTGTTCGCCATCTTTGGACTTGATTTCGGATTTCGCATTTCGA
>DATLNN010000363.1:0-3047 GCA_035536695.1 Pyrinomonadaceae bacterium
AAGCCGTCATCGGCGAGGCGCATGTCGTAGCCGTAGCTCGAGCAACCGGCCGAAATAATGCGGTTTCCGCCGACCTCGCGCACCAGCTCAGACAAAAAAGGGAGGATCATCCCCTCTTCGTCGGCCATCTTTCGGAGCCAAACATCCGATTTGATCGTCATAATCCACAGCTTATACGTCCGGCCGCGGAAAGTAAAAACTCCGGTATCAGAGCACAAGGCGTTCCATTTTAATGTTGCCGTCGCCGACGGTGAACTTAAGTGACGGCCCACCGACACCGGCCTTCGCCTGGATCGCCTTTTCCGTGAAGAAAATCTTTCGGTCCCGCGGCTTTAGGTCTGGGAGCAGGTTCTCCACAGAACCGGTCCGCAAGATAACCGCATCGATCTCTGCACTCGTATTGGCGGGCAGTCTAACAGTGAGATCGCCGGTTGCCATCTGAATGGTCGCTGTGCGGGCACGCCAGCCACGCACTCCCATTGATACGTCTAGTTTGCCCGTGCCGATCGTCGCTGAGAGGCTCCCCCCGATAACGCCGATCTTTGCGTCGGATTCAAGCAAGTTTACACTTATCGCTCCCTCAACCCCTGTGATCTCTAGATCACCCTTACCGCCATCAATCTCAAGGTCCGAAAACTTCGGCACCGTGACGACATAGTCGATGGAAAACGGCAAACCTATCAGATGCTTCGGAAACTTCCTGTCGAGTTTCTTCATCGACGCCTTGTCATGCGTCCCGACGCTGATAATGCCCGTGCGCGATAGCGTTTCGTCGGTAATATAGCCGGTGACCTGGGCGAGGCGTGTCAAGTCCTGTTCGTTGGCTGCCTGGACCGTTATCACCGCCGTCACCACGATCTCATTGGTCGGGCCGCCAGATACGCGGATCGATCCGTTCGGTGCACCTACGACCACTACCGTGCCGCCCGCGCCGAATTCAAACTTGTCGGTTTTAGTGATCGTGCGCTTTATGAGCTGCGGCGTCTGGGCACCGGCCGCCAGGTAGGCCGCACATATCAGCGATGCGGCCGCTGTCATCCGAATCAAGGTTTGAATTTTCATTTGAAATGCGATCGAGGAGGAGAACGTTCCACACCTCGAGTCTATCAAAGCGTGCCCGGTCAGGAAAGGTATTTGTTATGGACCTAACGTGCCAAAAAGGCAATGGCGCCGCGTTGATTGGTGATCATCAACGTCGCCGACCCGTCAAACGTTTGTCCCACGACGCGGCGGCCGTTGCCGACGAATTTCAGATTCTCACCCCCAAATCTCCCGAGATTGATGTCTCGTGATGAAGGAGCGGTGGCGACCAGGCGAAAGGACGAGTTAAAAGGTATCCTCAGGTTGATATTCCCGCGCATTGATGTAAAACGGTAGTTTCCACCCTGTTGTATCTCGCCGTCAAAGAATATATCGCCAAGGCCATTCTCCGCGGCCACGGCCGCAGCGCTGATGTTTGTCAGGGTGATATCGCCTTCACTCGAAATGTGGGCGCGCACGAGACCGCTGCGGACATTGCTGACGTTGAGATTACCGATGCGAGTTTCGATATCGACCATCGAATTAAAAGGTACCCGAATCGTAAAATTAACATTCCCGACCTCATTTCTGCCCTGGTTGTCGCGGACCAGATTGATCAGGATCGTACCGCTAAGGCTTTGCGGCGCGATGTTCGCGGCCGGCGCCTCGAGATCTGCGCTTATGCTGACCTCCGGCCGGTTCCAGCCTTCGACCGTCACGGTCCCTGTCCGGTTCATCAATGTCAGACGAACATTCTGGCCCGCCGGGTACGTACGGGTGAATCGCCTCTGCGCCGAAACGTCGGGAGCAAACACGCCAAAGAAAAAAACTACGCTCAAAAAGATCGTAGTTTTTGCGGCGAGCAGACTACAGAAAGAACTTTTCAGGTCAGGAATCATTAAAAAAACACTAAAGCTCCGAAAAATCGCGAAGCAAATTCATCTTCTCGTTTAAAACCGAATCTAGCATTTCGCCCGAAAGATCATCCTCTGGGTCACGCTGCAGGATCATTGTGTATTCGCTGACCGATTCATCGATCACCTGCAAATTACGATCGAACGCATCCCGAGTGGTCCGGTCCCACTGCACGCGACGGGCCTGAACGCGGGCGTTCCAATAATCGATCGCGGCGCGCTGCTCATTGATCCGTCGTTCCCGAGCCTGATGCGGCGACTCGGCAAGTCCGATCCGAACCAGAACTTTTTCAAAGGTGGTCTGCGATGCGACCGATCGAGATGTGAAATCCGCCTCGGCCGGCCGAGTGTAATTCCGCAGAGCGACGACCGTCAACAGGGAGCTTACGACGGCAACACAGAGCACTGCCGCGGCGAGCTGCGAGAAGGACAAGCGCCAGACCCGTCTAGCAGCCTGGGCCGGCACATCCGGCGTCGCCTGCGTCGCCTCGTTTTCAATAATGTTATTTATTCTGCACCAGAGAGCCCGCGAATTCGGTGGAACGATCTCGGGCGCCGCTTCAACACCGCAGACGTCCAGGATCGATGCAAAATCTTCGCAAACTCGTGCGCAATCGAGGCAGATTGCAAGATGCGATCGCACTTCGGCGGCAAGCTCGCTATCGAGCTCGTTATCCATGAAGACGCTGATCATATTTCTGCACTCGTCACAATTCATGATTAAGATATCTGGCAAATGCGGATGTCCACCACGGGTCTCATGCTTCGCATGCTTGGTACACAAGCATAGATTAACGCAAACGCTAAAACGTTGCTTTCAACCGGCAGTTTCGGGTTTGACGGGGATAGACGGTTCTCGCTAAGCCTGCTCACGGATCAAAAGTCCGCGCAGTTTTAGCCGTGCCTTGTGGAGCTGGGATTTTGACGTGCCGACCGAGATTCCCATGATCCGCGCCACTTCTTCATGCTCAAATCCCTCGACATCATGAAGAACAAATACATTCCGATAGCCGTTCGGGAGATCACCGATCGCCTTTTTCAGTGCGATCCTGTCGACCACCTGCATCTTATTCGGGTTTGAGGTACCGGTCACCATCTGCTCAGGCATTTCGC
>DATLNN010000364.1:0-6378 GCA_035536695.1 Pyrinomonadaceae bacterium
GTCCAGAGCCAGATGCTTGTGCAGGATCTTTACGGCAACCGTGTCTCCAATCAAAATGCGCGTTGCACGGTAAACATCACCCATCGCTCCCGAACCGAGTTTGGCCTCGATACGATACTTGTCTTCGAGAACCTGGCCAATGTAGCCGCGCTGCGACACCGGCTGCGTTTGGCGCGCAGCAAGTGCATTGCCGCATTTGCGGCAAAACTTACTTGTGTTCAGGTTTTCATTGCCGCACTTTGGGCAGAACATTGTGAACCGTGCTGTGTACGCTTCCTCAGGCCGGGCCAATGGTCGCCGTATCTTCGAGGTTGTATACGCTCAGAGCTAGCAGGTCCCTCCGCAGTCTCGACCTGTTTGGCTAAACTATACCGCCGACGTGCACCTTATCCAACAGTTGAGACCTATCAGGGGGCGTTGGCCCCGGCCTTGCTTCGCAACACGAGATGGGCCGCCTATCCGCAAAGCCTTGTGGAATCGACGCTGGCAAATCGTTGCTGGTCCTCCTCAGCATGCCGGTTAAGCAGTGCGTTGACAATATACCATCGGAAAAAAAGACGCTGGCCCTGCTCGGAAAATCGGTCGGCCAGCTTAACCGTTCTGTCAAAGTCCGCGTGGGCCAGGACCCGGATGATCGCGATCGCATATGATGAATTCACGGCCACCTGCCGCTGACGGAGATCCATGGCCGGCGTAAGGTCCTCGGTCCCGGAAGAAAAGCCCGCTAGTTCTGATCTGATGTTCAAAAGGCGGTTCGCCTTGTCGAGAAGCTTTTCCGTCATGTCGAATGCCTTACCAGGATCCACTCTCGACAGTCCGAGCGCATAAACCTCGGCCGCCCGGAATTCCTCACTGGTCTTCAAGTCTCCCGGCACGAATTGCGCCGCCTCGTCGAGAAGCTTTGCCGCTGACCCGCGATCGGCCTTCGCGGCGAGGGCCGCAGCCGAGTGGCCCAGCAGGCTAAGTTTCACCAACCGGTCATCTTCATCGGCCAGCAACGAACGCACTTTTTCGATCTTTCCCGCCTTTGCATATGCCAGTGGAAGATCGTCAGCGAAGTAGTCAACGAGGTCCGGATATTTGTCCACGTTAGGCAGGGCCGCGAACCTGGCGGCGTTGTTGGCACGGTCGCTCGGGCAGTCAAACCGTGAATCCAACCGAGCCGCGTCTACAAACTCGCGTTCTTCTTTCTCCGCTTCCGTTTCGTTCGCAGCTACGGGAAATCATCCGTTACATCACCGATGTTTGCTTGAGGAAACTCGAACGGGCTCGGCGGCATGCTGAGTTCCGACCGCTGCGCCCGCGTGAGAAGCCGTTGCAGCCGCGCCGTCTCGCGCGGCGCGTATTTTTTCAGCTCTGGCCAGACGCCGAGGACCTGATAAGTATCAAATCTGCGTGTTCGTATCAGAGCCTGGACCATTGCGGATGCGAGCGACCTCATTTCGTCGACAGTCAGCATCGGTGGCTCTCCGGGATTTTGCTCCGCGGAATCCACTGCCGCGGCGAGCAGTCCCGCCGCCGCCGAAAACGGTATGCCGGAGGGCGCTGGGCGCCTTGAGTAGTTCGCACTTGCACGGTTTGTCGGATAATTTGCGGTTCTGGTAACGGTGTTCGCAGCATAGTTCCCGGGCGGCCTATTTGCATTGGGGCTGAAAAATGGGCTGGTCGGGAGTGCGGCATTGACGGCGTTCACGTAATGGGGCGGTATCGACAGTATGTTCGCAACCGCGTTGTAATTGGGATATTGTATCGGCCCATCGAGCCGTCCGCCGCGCAGCTTAGCTGAGATATCCCTTGCGAGATTCGCCCCATAGCTCCGGTTTGCCGCGTAGAGCTTTCCTAGCCGGCCGCCGCGGTTTCCCCTCGCTGAGGAGTTTGCCAAGAACCCGGCGGTCGAGTCGAGATATTCGAAGTACGTATCGTTTGCCACCGCGCGTCGCCCAATCCTTAGGGCCTCGTCGGGGTATTGGTTTGCGAGATGTTCGTAGATCCTGTTACCGCCAAAGGGCGTGAATAACCTGTTTGATAGCCCATCCAGTCCCACTGCAAGCTTCGCGTCACGCGCCGCAATGACGCTGAGATCAAAAAAACCGCAGCTGCCACACCGCTCCCGTTCGACGGTGGAAACTATCGAACTGAAAAGCCTCCTAGCTCGCGCCTCGTCCTTCTCCCAAAGCAGGTCGGCGAGCGAGAACTGTATTGCCAGGCTCCCCTCCTTGTCTTTCGCGGCCTTCGCTTCTTCAACAACCTTGTCGAGCAAATCGAACGCCTTTGATCCCAGGCGCCAAAACCCGTCAGGCTTAGAAACAACGCCGCGATTTTTACATAGATCGACTCCCTTGTTGCCCGAGCTGCTTCAGTAAGTAAATGGAAGCTGGCTGGAATGCACGAGGCCGGACGCACCGCAGGCCGTCGTTCAGTATTATGTGCGGCAATATAGCCTAGAAACGGCTGGATAAGCAACACTTCGGAAAGAATCGATGTCCCGGACCCCTGGTGATGATGGGATATTGATGGAACGTTTGCGGGTGCGATGTATCTCGGTTATGATTCGAGCGCGACCAGCACTCATACGATCTCAGGTGCGCGGTTCGTGGGTATCCGCCTAAACTACTTTTCGACGTCCGCATGCAGGCGGCAGCGTCGAAGGCGACTCTCGCAGGTCCGGTCGCAAGGAATGACAAAATGGCAAGATCTCAATACAAAAACATTTTTATCGGACTAGTGATCGGACTTTCGGTCGTGTCGGCGACGAGCCAACCAGCGAGGCAAGGCAAAAAAGTCTATATTTCGGTCGATATGGAGGGCATAAGCGGCATTTCCGGCAGCGATCAGCTCTCGCCCGGGGGCGGCGAGTACGGGCGCTCACGCAAACTGATGGCTGAGGACGCGAACGCCGCGATCCGCGGGGCGATCGCCGCCGGGGCGACCGAGATCGTCGTAAACGATTCGCACGGGGGCCAGAGAAACCTGCTGCCTGAGGACCTGCACCCGGCGGCACGGCTCATCAGCCACAGCTTCAAACGCTATGGGATGATGGAGGGGCTAGACGAAACCTTCGACGCGGCCATTTTTATCGGCTATCACGCCAAGGCGAGCGCCGCGAACGGCCTTTTTGCACACACCGGCTCAGGCGTCGTTCGCGATCTGAGTATCAACGGCCGCTCGGTTGGCGAGGGCGGCATGAATGCGATGCTGGCGGCGTGGTACGGTGTGCCTGTCGTTCTCGTTACCGGCGATGACATCGCTGTGGCGGAGGTCAGAGAAACCGCCGCAAGCGCGCGTGGCGTTGCCGTAAAGCGGGCGATCAACGTTCGTGCCGTCGAACTAATGCCGCTCGCCGCCATCCGAACCGAGATCGAGACTGCCGCCCGCGATGCAGTCGCCCGTTCGCGCAAACCGGCGCCTAATCGCCGCGGCGCATATCGCGTGCAGCTGCAGTTTCGCGATACATTGATACCGGAAATCGCTGAGGCGATACCGATGTTTCAGCGCCCGGCACCCGACACAATTACTTACTCCGCGGACACGATGCCGGCCGCATATCGTTTGATTCGTGTGTTGTATCGATTCATAAATCCGGATTGAGGCGGGCTAAACCGCCGCTTGATGTACTAGATCGAGGCAAACATATGCAAGCTTCGGAAAAAACCGCTGCGATGGCAGCCCCCGTATCTACGGATATTCTCGCGGCGAGACAAACGCTGTCGCGCTATTTGGCGAGAACGCCGCTCGTAAATTATCCGGCGCTTGATGCCGTCTGCGGCACGCGAATTTTGGTCAAGCACGAAAATAATCAGATGACCGGAGCGTTCAAGGTCCGCGGCGGCATAAATCTGGTCGCGCAGCTCCCAGATGACGAGCGAAACCGCGGTGTGATCTCAGCCTCAACCGGCAATCATGGCCAATCGATCGCATACGCCGCCAGGCTGTTTGGCGTCCGGGCCGTCATTGTGGTGCCGGAGAACGCCAATCAGCTAAAGGTCGCGGCAATAGAAGCGTCCGGGGGCGAGGTCGTTTTTCATGGAGCCGATTTTGACGAGGCCCGCGAGCATTGCGCCGAGCGGGCCGAGAGCGAGGGTCTGCGGTACATCCATTCCGCAAACGAACCGCACCTCATCGCCGGCGTCGCCACGATCACGCTCGAGATCCTCGAAGATGCGCCCGACGTAACGACTATCATCGTCCCGGTTGGAGGCGGCAGCGGAGCCGCGGGAGCGTGCCTTGCGGCGAAGACGATCGATCCAAAAATTCAGGTCATCGGCGTCCAGGCCGAGCGGGCGCCAGCCGCTTACAGATCGTGGAAACAGCGAGCGCTGCTCGAAGATAAAATGGAAACCGCCGCCGAAGGTCTCGCAACGCGTGTCGCCTTTGAGATGACCCAGAAGATCATGTGGCAGTATTTGGACGATTTTATCCTCGTCGGCGAAGAAGAAATGCACGATGCCGTAAAAACCTATGCCGCGGCCGCGCACACGCTGGCCGAAACCGCCGGAGCGGCTTCGCTCGCAGCAGCGATCAAGATCCGCGAACGGCTGGCCGGCCAAACCGTAGCACTCGTTCTGAGCGGCGGTAACATTACGCCCGACCATGGGAACGCCGCCGAATAATCCATTGACACCGGATCCAAAATCCTACAAAATATAGTGCTCTCTCAATTCACAAGCACTATAGAATGTTTAAGCTCCAGCGACTAGAAATTACCGGCTTTAAGTCGTTCGCCGATTATACCGAGATCGTTTTTACGGGCAGCGGCATAACAGCGGTCGTCGGGCCAAACGGCTGCGGGAAATCAAACGTCTCGGATGCCATCGCGTGGGTCCTGGGCGAACAGCGTGCCAAGAGCTTGCGTGGCGGCGAGATGAAAGATGTCGTGTTTGCCGGGACAAAAAACCGCAAGCCCGGCGGGATGGCCGAGGTAGTGCTTCACCTCGTTCGAGACGACTCCAGCTTTGACATTGACGAGAACGAGCTCGAGGACATTGACGAGGCCCTGAGCGAGATCGATGAACACGCTGTCGATGTCGAGGCGATTGAGGCCGTAGAAGAGGTCGGCAGTGACCAAATGGCAGTCGGCCATCATGAGAATGGTTTTCAAACGGATTTCGTGGAATCGGAGTCCGAGGTTGAAACGGTCTTGGCGGCGCAGGTTGGCTCCATCCAGACCATTCCCACAAAGGTAAAGACAAAACGCCATTGGCGCCCACGTTCCTTTGCCCTTGACTTCGCCCCGGGCGAGGCTGTTTCAGTGACCCGTCGGCTCTATCTTTCGGGCGAGAGCGAGTATCAATTAAATGGCAAAATGTGCCGGCTTCGCGACATCACCGACCTGTTTGCGGGTACGGGCCTGTCGGGTGCTCATTACGCGATCATCGAGCAGGGCCGCATAGGCCAGATCCTATCCGCAAAGCCCGCCGACCGCCGCGGACTTATAGAAGAAGCCGCGGGCATATCAAAATTCAGATCGCGCCAGCGTGCGGCCGAATCGCGTCTCGACTCGGCAAAAACAAATCTGGGCCGCATTTCGGACATCGTTTCTGAGATCGATAAGCAGGTCAATTCCCTTCGGCGCCAAGCGGCAAAGACCCGGCGATTTAAGATCCTCCAGGAAGAATTCCGCACGCTCCTGCGACAGGTATACGCCGCCGAGGGTAAATTTCTTTCCGACCTTGCGGGCAAGCTCGAACTCGAACTCCGGTGTGCCGCGGCCCGCGAGACCGAGATGTCGGCAGAGGTCACAGCAAAAGAGGAAGATGCGCGTGCCGCAACTCAGAGAGCACGCGAAGCAGAGGAGAACCTTGCAGAACTGCGTAAGATCCACGCGGGCAATGTGCTGGAACGCGATCGAGCCGAGCGTGAGCATCTCTACAAGTCGGACCAGATCGTTACCCTTAACAACCGGGCGGAAACGCTGCGCGGTGAGATCGCACAAAGCGAAAGCCGGCTAAACGTGCTCACAGCAGAGATCGACCGCCTCCTTGCTGACGGTGAGGCGCACGCTGCTGAACACGTCAAGGCCGAGGCCGAGCTGCGGCATTCCGAGGAAAAATATGCGCGGGCGGCCGAATCGCTGGCCGCGATCGAGTCGACGATCGAAAGCTTGCGCGCCTCGCTGATGCAGCATACCGGTGCCGCCGAGCGCTTTGACGAGATAGGACGCCAGATCGAGCGTAATCTTGAGCGACTCAGCTCGCGACTCGCCGGGCTGGAAAAAGAGAACCTGCGCGGCCGGGAAACACTGATCGCGAATCAGAAACAATCCGCGGTGCTCGTCGAAACCCTGAAGGCTGAAGAATCAAAATTGGCGGGGCTGAATCTCGAAAAAAAGGAGTTGCTTGCTCAGACCGCTGACGCGAGAAATCGCCTGCGCGCTGCGGA
>DATLNN010000365.1:0-3673 GCA_035536695.1 Pyrinomonadaceae bacterium
GGTTACTTTCCATACTTATTACGGTCGTGTGTGTCGCCGCGACGGCAACGGCCCAAGGGACCAATTATCGGATCTCGTCGCCGCACACGCACAAGAATCTGACGATCTTTTTGATCCACGGGAAGGACGAAACGAAAAAGACAAACACGATAACCCTGCAGGAGGCGATGGAGCGAAAGCTGTTAGTCGTCTATGAGACGTCGGATGTCAACGAGCTCGAGGTGGAGAACTGGTCTAAAACGCAGGATGTCTTTATCCAGTCGGGCGATATCGTCAAAGGCGGAAAACAGGACCGCGTGCTGGCGGTAAGCATTATCATCCCTGCTCGCTCGGGCCGTGTAAAGATCGATGCTTTCTGCGTCGAGTCGGGGCGGTGGCAAAAGCGCGGAAATGAGGAGGCCGGCAAATTCACGAGCTCGAATGACAGGATCGTGACCAAGGAGTTGAAGATCGCGGCCAATGCTACCCGCTCGCAGCAGGAAGTTTGGGACAAAGTGAGCGACGCCCAGGCGCGACTTAGCAAGAACGTCGGCGGCTCGGTTGCCGCTCCGACATCTTCGTCGAGCCTGCAGCTCAGTCTCGAGAACCGTCAGGTTGTTGCAACGGTTGACGAATATGTAAGAAACCTGGCAGATATCACCGCCGGTAAGTCCGATGTTATCGGTTATGCGTTTGCGGTAAATGGGAAGATCAACAGCGCCGATGTTTATGTCTCGAACGCCTTGTTCAAAAAGCTCTGGATGAAGATGCTCAAGGCCGCAGCGACCGAGGCTGTTGCCGACTCACGCAGCGTACGCCTGGCCGAACCGGTCAAAGCCGAAGCGGTGCGCGAACTTATCGTCGACGCCGAAAGGGCCGGGGCCCGCGAGCGTGCCGTTGGCTCGGGCAGCGGCCGCCTCGTTACACGCGAGGACAAAGACAACGTGATGATCGAGGCCCGCGATGAGAAGTCAAAGGCGGTTGTGCACAGGAGCTATGTGAAAAAGAACTGATATAACCTGATCCAAAGCTTCGAGCTCCTCTTTCCCGTCCTGCAGGCTTCGTCGCTGTGACTCAGGGCGTAAGAGTGGAGCTCGATCTGCGCTCAAAACCGCGAAATGGCCGGTTTGAACCCAGGCGGTCGCGTTTGGCGTCAAGGTCTTGGTTTGACCCTTTCGAAAGAAGCAAGCTAAAGCTTGAACTCCGAACGCTCCGCCGCTATCGGAACCATTCGCTGACGTTCGAAATGATCGGAGATCTCTTGCGCCGCCTTTTGTCCGACAAACGGCCGCAGCTCCTCGATGGCTGCCTTTGCTATTCGCTCGATCGAACCGAACGTTTTCAGCAACTTCATTTTTCGTTTGTCGCCGATACCCGGTATCTCAGACAGCTCCGATGTAAAATCACGCTTTTCGCGTCGCTTCCGGTGAAATTCTACGGCCGTACGATGGGTTTCCTCGCGGATCTGCAGGATAAGACGAAAAGCGAGCGAATTGCGGTCGAAGGGTATGGGACTGTCTTCGCGGCCGTAGATGAGCAGATGAGATATTTCGCTGTGTTTTTTCGGAGGCTTGACGAGGCCGACCAGCATGATCTGTTCAAGGTCGAGTGCCTCCATCGCCGCCGCGGCGGCGGACAACTGGCCCTTGCCTCCGTCGATGAATATGAGCTGAGGCAACGGTTTTTCCTCGTTGAGCTGACGTTTATAGCGACGGAAAACCGCCTCATGTATCGAGGCAAAATCGTTCGCTCCCTCGACGGTCCGGATTATAAAGCGGCGATAGCCAGAACGGGCAGGCTTACCGTTCTCGAAGACGACGATCCCGGCAACGTTCTCAGAACCCGAAATATTTGATATATCGAAAGATTCGATACGTTCGGGAAAGTATGACAGCTCCAGCATCTCCTGCAGCTCTTCCAGCACCTTCTGCGAATCAGGCTTGAGAACGCGGAACCGCTGTTCAAACGCTATCTTTGCGTTGGTCTCGACCAGTTCCACGAGACTGCGTTTAGTACCGCGTTTCGGGTCGAGTATTCTGACTCGGCGGCCGCGGCGTTCGGTAAGAGCCTTTTCAAGGATCGCCCGGTCGTCAAAATCGCACGGCACGTGGATCTCAAGGGGGACATAATCGGTCGAATAATACTGCGCGAGCACTTCGCCGAGGAATTCGGCGGCGTTAAAAGTCTCGTCCTCGACAAGATCTTCCCAAAAAAACTCCCGGCGGCCGACGATTCGGCCCTCGCGCATCGTAAAGAGTTGGAGGGCAAGGCGCTGATGCTCGCGATAAAACCCAATAATGTCGACATCCCGGTCGGCGGTCGTCGCCATTTTTTGAGTTTCGCTCAGGGCAAGAACGGTGCGGTGCAGGTCGCGATATTTGGCCGCCAGCTCGTATTTGCCTTGTTCCGAATAGGCCCACATTCTGGCCTCGAGCGACCGGGCGAGCTCTTTGTTCTTTCCGTCGAGCAGGATTTTTACATCCTCGGCGGCTTCTTGATATTCGTCCTGCGTGCAGAGACCTTTTACACACGGGCCGAGACAGCGTTTCAGGTGATACTCGAGACATGGGCGGGGGAGTTTGCCGTCGATCTCGATCTCGCAGGTGCGAAGCTGAAACGCCCGGTTGATCAAATTCAACGTATTGCGGGCCATTGTCGCAGGCAGAAAAGGGCCGTAATAGTTTGAGCCGTCGCGGAGAATGCGACGGGTCACGACGACCTTTGGAAACGGCTCGTTGGTCAGCTTTAGATGTGGATATGACTTATCGTCTTTTAGAAATACGTTAAAGCGCGGTTTGTGCTTTTTTATCAGGTTCGATTCAAGCACCAATGCCTCAACCTCATTATCCACAACGATAAACTCAAAATCCGCGATCAGCTTTACAAGGCGGCGCGTCTTGGGATCATGGTTACGGCTGGCGTGGAAATAAGAGCGGACGCGGTTTCGTAGATTCTTGGCTTTGCCGACATAAATGATCTTGCCGGTGGCACTTTTATGGATATAAATACCGGCATCGACAGGCAGAGTCTTCAATTTTTCTGCGATCGTCATCACAAATAATTCTATCCTTTTGTCGAGTTATCATAAATTGGCGGCGGTGCGGCATGACGTTTGACAAGAGGCGATCCATCCGACTTAAATCAATAGTTAGGTTTATCATGAAGATACAAAGCCACCAGAAGACTACGACAGCCGACGATCTGCCGAGGGCGATGAGACAGTTTATCGTCTCGGTTATTGTTCTTACGCTTTCTATTCAGCCGCTGTTTCTCTTCGGACAGGGAGCAAGTAAAGACGACTGGTCAAATGTTATGGCTCTGTCGCCGGGCCTGGAGGTGTCAATTGAGAAGACGGACCGTAGAACGCTGAGAGGCGTGCTCCAGTCTGTTTCTGACACCGCCGTCACGGTGTCTGTCAATGGACGATCGGACACCGTAAACCGAGCGGACGTTAAGAAGCTCTACCGCACGTCGAAAGGCTCTCGGGGTAAAGCCATCGCTATTGGTGCCGCGGTCGGGGCGGGAGTGGGCACAGGCGTGGGATTCGGTGCACTCGGGGCCACGGGCGGAAGTGACGATACCGGGGGCGTACTCGCGGGGTTCATCGCGATCGGTGCCGGTGTCGGCGCGGCTCTCGGAGCCCTGGCCGGACGAACCAAAAAAACTCTCGTGTTTGAAGCGAGGTGAGTAAGAG
>DATLNN010000366.1:0-3337 GCA_035536695.1 Pyrinomonadaceae bacterium
GATCTGGTGAACGGCTTCGGTGCCGGCACGACGGCCGCCCTCCTGAGCGCCCCCGATGAGCATGGGCGGGAGCTTTATGCCGTCGCGAACATATAATGCCCCAACGCCCTTGGGGCCATGAAACTTGTGACCTGAGATCGAGAATAGGTCGATCTCGGTATGCTTTAGGTCAATAGCCACCTTGCCTGCCGCGTTTACGCCATCCACGTGAAAGAGCGCGTTCGAGTTCGCTTTCACGATCCGGCCGATCTCTTCGACCGGGAACAGGATGCCGGTTTCGTTATTGGCCAACATCGTCGAAACGACGGCCGTCTCGCTGCTCAAAGATCGCTCTAGTGCCTCGAGATCGAGAGAGCCCTCCTCGTCAACATCGAGCCAGGCCACGCGCGTGCCCTGGTTTTCCAAACGTTCACAGAGCTTGCGGACGGCTTCGTGTTCAACTCGCGTTGTGATTATCTGGCCTTTATCCGGATCAGCCTGTAAGGCGGCGATAATGGCCCAGTTGTCGCTTTCCGTTCCTCCGGAAGTGAAGATGACCTCGGCGGCGGAATCGGCCCCAAGAAGGTCGGCTACGCTTTCCCTCGCCGCCTCCACGGCTCTGCGCGCATCTGCGGCGGACGAATACGCCGCCGAGGGGTTGTAATAAGAGGCAGTAAGAAACGGGCGCATGGCATCAAACACGTCGGCGGCGGGCGGGGTAGTCGCATTGTTGTCGAAATAGATCATACCTCGCTATAATCGGTAGCGACGAAAAGCAGTACGGTTACTTTAATCGCGCATGCCCGCCGCGATCTGCGCCGAATTTTGTTTGACGCGTTTTGCCATTACAATTACAAGTACCTTGAACGCAATACTCACAATCACAGAACCCACCGGGCGGAATTGGCGCGTAAACCTGAATCCCGGCCGGATGTTCACTATCGGCCGGGCGAAGGAAAATGACATTGTGCTCAATGACCGCCGCGTCTCGCGCAAGCATGCCTTTATATATGCGGACGGCTCGGGTTATAAGATCGTGGATGGCTTTCTCGAGGATGGCCAGCTGTTCCGAAGTGTTAATCATGTGTTCATCAACGGGGTAGTTCACCTGGAGCACGTGTTAAGCGACGCAGAAGTGATAATTATTGGTGAGAGTCGGCTCGAATTTCAACTCGCCGCCGAGCCGACCGTTGTCCAGCAGACGGTTGTCACGGCCATGGAGCCCGAGCCGGTCAAGCCAAAGACCGTCAAATTTGACGATGCACCGCTTGGCCACACTCAGGTTCAGATCTCGGTGAACGAGATCATCGGCCGCCGCTCAAATCTCTCTATAGAGAACGCCATGGCGACGCCCGAGGAGATCAAGGACCTCAGGCGCAAGGCAAAGATCCTCGAGCTATTGTTCGAAAGCAGCAAAATGCTTGGCACGGTTTTTGACTTGGAAGAGATATTTGAAAAGGCGACGGACCTGATATTTCGAGGTACGCCCGCCGACCGGGTAGTGGCTCTCCTGGCCGAGGAAACCCCTGACGGAGAGATGGTGGAAGGCTCGCTTTACCAGGTCGGTGCAAAAACGCGTGACGCCAGCTATGAGAAGCTCAGCGAGAAGCTCACGGTGAGCCGCACGATCACGAAAAAAGTGATGGACGAGCGCGTCGCGATACTGTCGCAGGACGCGAAAACGGATGAGCAGTTTCAGGGTGCCGAGTCGATCGTTGCCCAAGGCGTGAGGTCGACCATCTGTGCTCCGCTGATCACGCAGGCGAACGTACACGGTGTTATCTATGCTGATCGGCTTGATCCGTTTGCCGCGTTTTCGGCCGACCATCTGGAATTGATCAGTGCCGTTGCCGCACAGACCGCGGTTACCGTCGAGACTGTCAAGGCCCATAAACGCCTTGCTCGCGAAGAGGTCGCCCGGGCAAATTACTGCCGCTTCATGCCGGAGTATGTCGTGCAGCAGTTGCTCGAAAACCCGGATTCGTTCCGTCTGGGCGGCGTAAATCAGACCATCACGGTGCTCTTCGCCGACATACGCGGATTTACCGGGATCGCCGAAAACGAAAGTCCCGAAAAGGTCGTAGGTGTACTGAATCAGTACTTTACGGCGATGACGGAAGTGATCTTCGAGCACGGCGGCACGCTTGATAAATATATCGGTGACGGTCTTATGGCCCTCTTCGGAGCACCGACGGCGACACCGGCCGACGCCGCCAATGCGTTAAACGCGGCTGTCGCTATGCAGAAACGACTTGCCGAGTTAAGGGCGGTACCGGAGAACGTGGTTTTCTCAACGATCGAGATCGGGATCGGCCTGCATACCGGGGTTGCGACTGTTGGCTATATCGGTTCGGAAAGACGCTCTGAGTACACTGCGATCGGCGACACAGTCAATCTGGCGTCGCGGCTTGAATCAAACACGTCGGGCGGCCAGATCCTGATCAGCGAGGCGACCGCGCAGGCCGCGGGGAATATTTACCCGCTCGAAAAACAGGAGCCGCTGACCGTAAAAAATCGTGTTCAGCCGGTCGACCTCTATGAGGTAAAATGGAATGAAAAGCCGCTGGAGGCGCCCGCAAATTAAGCTTATAGACTATAACGGCGTTAGCTATGTTAAAGATCTCATCTCTCAAACGGTTAGTGACCGACTCGATGGCTATCGATCTCGGAACCGCTAATACGATCATTGCAGTTAAAGGTCGCGGGGTGGTGCTCGACGAGCCGTCGATGGTTGCCATCAACGAGATGACCGAGGAGATCGTTGCTTTCGGCCAGGAGGCTGCGGAAATGATCGGGCGCGAGGGGCGCGACGTTACGGTCAGAGCACCTTTGACGGGCGGCGTTGTTGCCGATTTTGAACGGACCAAGAAAATGCTCGCGCATTTTGTCAAGAAATCTAAGACCGGCGGCTCAAACATCGCTATCCAGGCCGTTATGAGCATGGTTTCGGACGTCACGCATGTCGAGCAACGCGCGCTGCTCCACGCCGCCGACGAGGCGGGCATCGGCAAGGTGTTTATGATGGAAGAGGGCCTGGCCGCGGCATTTGGCGCCGGGGTTCTCCCGTCCGACAAACGCGCGACGGCCATAGTCGACATCGGGGCCGGCACGACGAATATCGGCATCGTCGCCAAGGGGTCCATCGTCCATTCCACTTCCGAACGAATGGGCAGCAACGCCATTAACGAGAGCCTCGCGACACATCTCCGCCGTCATCGCGGCCTTCAGGTCGGCGAAGAAACGACGGAGCTGGTCAAAACGACGTTTGCCTCGACATTCCTCCCCGATGAGATCGATAGATCGATGACGGTACGCGGTCGTGACGTTCAAACGGGAGGGCCGGGTGCGGTCGAGGTTA
>DATLNN010000367.1:0-2707 GCA_035536695.1 Pyrinomonadaceae bacterium
AGATTGTCGATCCCGGCATGCCCCAGCCCGTCGATCTGCGAGCCCACGCCGACCCAGCCCGTGATGAGGTCGTCGGTGTACGTCGTCTTCGTCGGGCCGAGCCCCGCTCCGCCGGCCTGATCGGGCTGAAGCACCGTGATCGCAAATTTGCGCGTGCCGTATGCGGGCGTGTCTTTGTTCGTCTCGATGCCGAGGCGGTAAGCTTTTCCCGTCGTGACGAGTCTCGAGGCTGCAAGAGTTTTTGCGGGCGTGATGAAGTTGACGTTCCCGAGCTGATCGTTCGGCCCAAATTTCGAAGCCGTGGCGCATGGTCGTACCTGTGCAGTCGCGATACAGGCAAAACAAACGCCGCAAATAAGCGCAAAGATCATTCTCGATCGCATATCAATTTCCTCTCTTCGACAGATCGTACTTACTGCGGCACTAACGGCACCCTCGTCCCGGCCGCGCCGGCCCTGGTCAGTCGAAGCGGGTATCGCCGTCGCCGGATCATTTCGCTTCCAACGCCTGCCTGTATGCTGGGCATGGTTTCATACGGCCTATTCTGGTAGCTTCAGTCGCCCCAGCATCTCGGCGAATCTCGGGTCGTCGCGAAGCGGGTCCATGAACGGGTCAACCTTCAAGCGATGCACATCCCAGTCGCGATTCTCAAACGCCTTTTCCAGCTCGGCAAAGGCCTTATCCATTTCCCCAAGGGCGCCGTAAATGCTGGCGATTCGGCTAGACATTACATACTGCGTCTTAGCGATCTCCCTGAATCTATTTATCTTTTCGTTCGCCTCTTGGCGACGGCCTAATTTTGCATAGGCGTATCCGGCATCGCGAAGCGCGAATTGGCTTGCAGGATTAGCGTGCAACGATTGTTCGTTTAGCTCTATTGCTTCCGCGTACATTTCTCTTGCAATGTAGGCTTGACTAAGGCTCCAGCGTCCTAGAACGAAATTCTGATCGATGTCATGCACTTTCTTAGCTTGATCCAAGGCCCGATCATACTGCCGCGCCGTGAAATATGCCCATGCAAGATTTGCATTCATGCTCAGATCAAGCGGCTCCAATTCGAGAGCCCGCTTCACTTCAGTAATTCCCTCTTCTGGACGTCCCACGGCGCCAAGACTCAGCCCATACCGAAAATGCGTGGCGGAACTATTGGGATCGAGTTCGAGTGCTCGTTTGAATTCGGTTTCAGCTTCTGCCCAATTCCAGTCGTAAGCCGCAAGAGTATTTGCCAGTGCGGCGTGTGCTTCGGCGAGGGTCGGATCGATCTCTAAGCCACGTTCGGCGGCGGCTTTTGCTTGCGGAGACGCTTCCTTCGGAGATAGGTAAGGATAAGCGGGCATTTGGTTGTAGGACTCGGCCATCCTCGCGTAGGCTATCGCAAAGTTAGGATCGAGCTTTATCGCCTGCTGGAAATAATCGATGCTTTTTAGAACGTCATCTTTAGTTCGCCTGGTAAAGTGGAAGCGGCCTTTCAGATAGAGTTGATAAGCCTCATTGTTATCAGTGTACTTTTTGGTTATGCCCCCGGTTTCCGAACCAGCCAGCTTCAATTGCAGCTTCTGTGTAATTGTCGTGGCGATCTCGCGTTGCGTTGCAAGGAGATCGGCCATCTTGCGGTCATACTGCTCGGCCCAAATTAGTTTTTTCGTTCTAGCATCGATCAGTTCGACACTTATGGTCAGGTCGCCGCCCCGCTGAGCAAGCTTTCCAGACATCACGGCATCGACCTCAAGCTCCCGCGCTATTTCTGCGACATCCGCCTGCTTGCCTTTGTACCTGATCACCGAACTCGTCGGGCTGACTTTCAAATTCGGCAATTGCGTCAGCCGATAGATGAGCGAATCGCTCAACCCGTCGGAAAGATATTCCGCGTCGGCATTACCGCTGCGATTCTCGAACGGGAGGACCGCAATGGAATTGATCCGCTCGGCACTCTCACGGATGAGATAGCGGTAACCAAAAAATCCACCGAGGACGATGATCGCAAGCACCAACGGCGCGGCCAGCAGTCGTTTATCGAGGCTTCGAGCTTTCGGAGTAACATCGCCTGTCTTCGCAGGCAAGATCGCGGTCTCGTTAGTCGTGCTGTTCTGATTACGAGTCTGAACGTCGCTGACGGCATCCGTCTTATGCAAGATCGCCGTCGCAGGTTCGTTCGGTCCGTCGAGCAACCGACAACCGTCGTCGAGACAGAAACTCAAAGTCTCGTCGGTATAATCTCGTCTGCATTCGGGGCATCGTTTCATGATCTATCGCGTTCGACAGCACCTCACCTGAAATTACTGATCAATACAACATCGGTGGTAGTCGTGCCGCGGGCGAGAACAAGCTGTTTGCCGTCCGCCGACCAATCGAAGTTGTAAATTTGCTCGGTCTTAAAGTTCGTCAACTGTTTGGGCGGAGTGTCGTCCAAAGGAAAACTCCAGATGTTTGACGCGCCGCCGCGCGTGCCCTGGTAGATGAGCGAGCGAGAGTCCTTCGACCAGAGAAAATTTCTTGTGCCGCCGGGCAAATCAAAAACACGGACGGGTTTGCCGCCTTCAGACGGAATGATCGCGTATTTCCAGGGCAACTTAGGATCTTCGGTATATCGGCAGGCGATTAACTTTCCGTCGGGCGAGACTTTAGGTTCATCCGAAAGATAATCGGTCAACTGCACGGCGCTGCCGCCGTCAATCGAAACTTTCCATAATCTATGGTTGCCCGAACT
>DATLNN010000368.1:0-5923 GCA_035536695.1 Pyrinomonadaceae bacterium
AGCGGTTGCGAAGATCCAGGCTCAAAGTGCTAAGATAGCGGAAAATACCCGTCAAGGAGGTCTGCCCCATGCAAGAGATAACCGCATCAGAACTGAAAACGAGACTAGACGCCGGCGACGATATACAACTGATCGACGTTAGGCAACCGGACGAATACTCGTTTGCCAAGATCGAGGGTTCTAAACTGATCCCGCTCGGCGAGATCATGCGGCGCAAGGACGAAATTGACGCGTCAAAGGAAACCGTCATTCACTGCAAAATGGGAGGGCGCAGCGCTCAAGCGATCGAATTGCTCAGGAAAACCGGTTTTCAAGGAGAATTGAAGAATCTCGTCGGCGGGATAACGGCCTGGTCAAATGACGTTGACCCAACCGTGCTTAAGTACTAGGCCAAGTTTTCACTTAGGATCCCCACAATTTCATCGTGCCCTCCACTCTTTGCCCACTCTATTGGCCTCGACCACGGTGCTCCTGACCTATCCGTGTCAGCTCCGTTATCGATAAGATACTGAACCATGTCGGCATTTCCCCACCGCGCGGCGAATCCGAGCGGGGTCGAAAGGTACTCGTCGTCAACGGCATCGATGTTAGCCTCGTGGCGGACTAGCAGCTCCGCCTTCTCCAAATCGTTGGCGTGAGCCATGTCATGCAGGAGCGTGACGCGATGCCATGACATATGATCGGGGTCCATACCGTGATCGAGCAGGTATGCGGCCGAATCAGTCCGCTCAAAGTAATAAAAACGCGCCCACTTGGAGATTTTGGGCACCCTGGCCCCATGACCTATAAGCAGGTCAAGCATCGGCCAATTACCGCTCTTCGCCGCGAAGAGAAGAATTCCCTCGCCCCAGTTATAAGTTTCGTCGTGAACCAACTCCGGCTGTTCCGCGAGCATCCGCCGCACCGCGTCCACGTCGCCTGCGTTAACATTCCGCTCGAAGTCGGCCTCCGGTGGCGTGCGTCCGTACTCGATCTCGCCGTTGTCACCCCGGCATCGATGACCCGCAGGGTCGGACAAATATTCGTCGAGCATGTCACCGACCTCGCTAAACCCGCGCTCCGTGGCAAATGTCGGCAAAGTGTCTAGAAATGGATAGGTTTTATAATCGGGATCAAGCGCACCATGGGCAAGCAAAAAGCTGACGAGATCGATATGCCCACCACGTACCGCAAAATAAATTGGAGGCGTGTAGTTATATTGAGCGTACAAAAGACCTTCTTGGCGTGCCGTTAGATCCTGAAATCTCGCTAAATTTCCCGCCCGGCTCGCCATCAGAACATCCCAGACACGGGTCGTTGTTGACATATCGCCGGCCGACAGGCGCATCGGCCGCGTTGTTTGCATTTCAATCGGCACTATCATTAGCACCCTCGAGATCGATGCCGTCTGCGAGGCGAACGATCTTCATATTCTTAGCGACCGTGGTCCGGCACGCGATCACCGGCTTTTCCTTGCCGCCGATCTGGAGCCAGAGCTGACAATTTATGCACTCACCATTCCAGCAAAAATCCCCATATGAGATGTTTTCCATAGCCAGAAACTGAAAACAACGCAGCAGAGAATTGTTTTCAGGTACCATGTATGTGGTTCCACTAATTTCGATCTCGATCAGGCGGTCGTAGGGCTGGAAAATGTCCGGTAAGGTCATAACGTTTAACACCAGACCTCACTTTCTCACCGGCGGTGTGGCTAGATTATCTTATCGAAAAGGTGTAATTTTGAGCAATGTCATTAGTGATCTATACGAAACCGGGTTGCCCGTATTGCCAGCAGGCGCGCGACCATTACAACGCAAAAGGTATTGCGTTCACAGAATACGATGCGCAGAATGACAAGGCGCGCCAGCGCGAGATGCTGCAGTTTTCGGGCGGCGATGCTACCGTCCCCTGCATCGTACAGGACGGAAAGTTTATGGGCTCGGGTTGGGGCGACCCGCCTCGCGGCTGAACGGTACACCCATAAGGAGCGGCAGTTGGCCGTCGAAGCAATTTGGATTTTTGATTTTGGATTTTGGATCGTCCGACGTAGACTTGTGTTTTTCGCGAATGGATTTCTTGATTTATAGCTTTAGATCCCACGATCTAGAATCGAAAATCTAAGATCCAAAATCGTTTATGGTTGGTTCTCAGATTAACCAGTATAAGATCCTGGAAAAGATCGGGTCCGGCGGCCAAGGAACGGTTTACAAGGCTCTCGATACCAAACTCAACCGGACGGCCGTGATCAAGGTCCTCCCCCCGCAGCTCACGCAAAAAACTGCAAACTTCAAACGATTCGAACGCGAGGCGCAGCTTTGCTCGCAGCTGGATCATCCTAATATCTGCACAATTTATGATTTTCATTCCGACGACGGCGTTTTTTATATCGCCATGCAGTACGTCGACGGGAAGAATGTCCGTCAGCTTGTGGCAGGCCGACCGCTGGAGTTGAAGAGTGCACTCTCAATAGCGATCCAGGTCTCCGACGCGCTGGCGTACGCCCACTCCAAAAACATCATTCATCGCGATATCAAAGCTGGGAACATAATGGTGACGGAGGCCGGGCAGGTTAAGATCCTCGATTTCGGACTGGCCAAACTGCTCGAGGACGAACAGGCCGAACAGACGCGTGGCCTGGATAAGACCCAGATAACAGAGATGGGGATCCCCTATGGTACGGCGACCTATGCCGCACCGGAACAGGCCCGAGGAGAACGAGCAGACGAGCGCTCGGACATTTTTTCGACCGGCGTTCTGATCTATGAAATGCTGGCGGGGATCTGGGCCTTTCAAGGTAAGACGGTGATCGACGTACGCCACCAGGTGTTGTATGGCACCCCCAAACCGCTTGCGGGAATGCGCAAGGACCTGCTGCCGCCTCATGTCCAAAACATAGTCGACAAAGCGCTCGCAAAGGACCCAAAGGACCGCTATCAAAAGATCTCGCAAATGCGCGACGACTTGCGCTCGGTCCTGCAGCAGGTCGCGGGCGCCCAGGTCATGCCTGGCGATACGTTTACACCGGGCCATGCCGACGGCAGTGCTGTCAAGCGCGTCCTGAACTGGTTCACCGGTAAATCTACTCCGGAGGCCACGTCGGTCGGGCGAACGCCATCTGCCTCCCAGACGCCGTCCTACGCCCCGGACATATCGATGACGGCTACCGGCACCGAGAAAAAGAGCGTCGCGATCCTTCCCTTCCAGAATCTAAGCGGCGACCCCGGGTCGAGCTTCTACGAATTCGCCCTCGCCGACGCCGTCATCACCGAGTTGGCCCAGATCCGCTCGATCATTGTGCGGCCGAGCTCGGTCATCTCGAAGTATCAGGGCAAAGAGGTCGACCCGCGCGAGGCCGGAAAAGAGATGCGCGTCCACGCCGTACTCTCGGCCGGTTTTATCCGCGCAGGCGAGAAACTGCGCGTTACAGCCCAGCTTCTGGACGTCGTCACAGGCGATATCCTATGGAGCGACAGGATCGATGCCGAGGGCAATGACATACTCGCCCTGCAGGATGGGATCGCCCAGCGTATTCTCGAGGGCCTCAGACTAGAGCTGACCGATCTGGAGGCTGAAAAGCTTGGTCGGCGACCGACCGATAATACGGAAGCGTGGGAAGAATATCTGCGTGGGCGTGATAATTTTGGGCGTTTTATCTTCCGAACCATTGACGCGGAGGATTGCGACGCCGCTATCGCCAATTTCAAACGTGCGATCGAGCTCGACCCGCATTTTGCCCTTGCTTACAGCGGCCTCGGCGCCTGTTACGCCAACCGCGTTTTCAAGGGTTTGGGCGAGCCGGAAGATTACACCTATGCGGAAGCCGCATTCAGCAAGGCGTTTTTCTACGATCAGAATGTCGTTGAGGCACGCGTCCTAATGGTCATGGTCTATATGGCCCGCGGCGAAAAAAAGAAAGCCCGGTCGGAGATAGAGCTGCTGCAGAAGCAATTCCCAAACGACGCCGTTCTTTATTTTGCTATAGGCGTGATCAACCGTCTGGACGGCAAATACGACGAATCTCTGAAGGCATTTGAAAAACTCTCGCGTCTCGACCCGGCCGCCCGTGCCGTCGCGGCCTATAACCGCGCCCGCATCTTTTTATACAAGCGTGACTTCGAAACGGCCCACGCCGAGCTCGACAAGGGATTTAAGGTCGAACCGAACCATCCGATGCTAAAGATCTTTCGCTCGGGCGTCTTTTATTATGAGGGAAAGCACGATGAAGCGATCGATCTCATGGCGTCCGTGCTCAAAGAACACCCTCGCATGGACGGCATCCGTCCCCTTTATGCGATGTATCTTGCGGGCGCGGGGCGGCGGGAAGATGCGCTAGCCCAACTCACCTCTGACGCCCTTGCTATATCGCGTTCCGATCATGATATGGCGTATTGGGTCGCCTCAACTTACACTTTACTTGGCGAGAAGGACCTCGCCTTTAAATGGCTCGGTAAAGCGATCCGCCTCGGCAACGAGAACAAGCCCCATTTTGAGCGCGACCCCAACCTCGACTCACTCCGCGACGATCCGCGCTGGCACGAATTGATGGAGAAATTGAATAACGGTGACTGACAGCACGATCGAAGGTGCTGAGTAGTAAACCCAATAGGCGGCCAGTTTTAGATATTCCGGGCCGACGCTGCTCCATCCGGTGGAGTTCGATCCAAATCTGGTTGACCTCGGGGTCTTTAGACTCTCATTCCATTTTCCGACCTTGATCTGCTTATGGTGACCCGGCCGGGGCCCACGTCCTTTGACGCCACCAAAATACCCGCAGCGCCTTTCGAGCTTGCCGAGGCTCTTCTCAAGAATTGCGGATCCGACTCGACCTCTCTAAATGTACTGCTTCGGGAAAGCGAAAAGTCGATCGCCGACGGCGCTACATAATCGCTTAATATCGATTAGAATGGTGAATTCCAACGGCGGCCGGGCCATGCCAGGCCGCGGATCCTGCCGCCTCCGAGCGTGCTGATCCACCCCATCTCCGCGGTCCGACGTTCTCCGATCTCAACAGTGCCGTTGTTCCATGCCGCACCGAGATGCGCGGCTGCGGCGTTCGTCGTGCCTCTCACAAGCGTCTCATCGCCGAAAGCCAACAAGGTGTTACCCGGCCTGGCGTCGTCGCGGACATGAAATCTGAGATATAGAATCTCTCGTCGCCCCGCCTCAAAAACTGTCCGGGACTGTAAGAGCAGACCGAGTCGTCCCTTATGAGCGTTCGTCGCGTTCAAAGTACGCATCAACCCTCTGGGGGAACCTTTACCGGGCATTACGTCGATCTCATTGTCGGTACCGCCAATCCCGCGAAACTCAAGTGTCTCTCGATCGAAAAGGATCGTGAAACTCATGCCGGTCTCGACCTCACTTCCATTAAGCTCAACAGTTACAACAACGTCTGAGCCGGGCTCAGCACCCGTTGGGAGAATCCTGTAGGTTCGCGACGGAACGCTTTCGGTACCCACCCCAGCATCATCTGCCGGTCGGGTCTGAATCGGCCCGCTCGGGCCGCCGCCAGTTGTCGGTGGATCGAGACCCGCGATGTAATTGTCGAGCTGCTGCTGGTCTGCCGCGGTAAGCCGCCCGTCGCCACGCGTGTCTTTGGGGGCAACGTCAGCCCTTTGAAACTCATTCGTTTCCGTGCTGAACATATCGAGTCCGGCGATAAACCGCTTGAACTGTGCCGAGTCCGATGCCGTCATTGAGCCGTTTCCGCCAGGGCGTGGAGCGAGGTCGGCCTCGATGCCTGGCGGCGTCGGGACGGGCACGGGAGTAGGCGTCAGCGTGGGCGTTGGGGTCGGTCCCGCTCCGCCGGGGCCTTGGACCTGTACCGTTATCGGATCGCCGGTCTTAAAAAATCCTATGGTTGCACTCGACGTCTGGGGCGGAGTATTTGCATCGAAACGAAAATTGTACATTGTGCCCCACCGGATGGCATTTGCGTTCGGGT
>DATLNN010000369.1:0-13631 GCA_035536695.1 Pyrinomonadaceae bacterium
AGGCAAACACGATCTGATATTTAAGGCATTGGCCGACAGTCGGCGGCGCAACATCCTTGATCTGTTGAAGGATGAACCAAAAACGACAGGTGATATCTGCGCACACTTCAACTCACTCGACCGCTGCACGGTGATGCAGCATCTCGGCGTATTGGAAAAAGCGGGACTGGTTATCGTGAAAAAGGAGGGAAAATTTCGGTGGAATTACCTTGATGTAGTTCCAATCCGGGAAATATACGACCGATGGATCAATCAATATGCGTCGCCGTCGGTGGAAGGGCTTGGCCGGTTGAGAAACGAACTGGAGAAAGTCGAATAGACGCTCCATGTAAATCCTATTACAGTATGACGACGGCTTTTTCGCGCCGCATCTCCGGCTTGGGAAATGTTTCTATCGGCCGCCAGAGTAGGATCAGGCTTCCATCCTCATCTTTCCTTAAGACAGAGAACGCAATCAAGACATCAGATCGATCGAGACTAATTGACCTCAAAACAAACGAGTGCCCTACGACAGCCGGCACGCGGGACTTGAAAACAAATCCATCTATTTCGTAGTCGCGGCCTAACTTTTGATATTCGGCCCTGATGGATGGTTCGTCCGTGGGTGGAACGTATCTCATCAACACGCCAATCCCGCCGGAATCCTTTTCCAGGCTCAAAACATTGACCTCGCCCAGATCCCTCAAGAGGCCATAATCCGCGCCGGCAAAGCCGACACTGAACTTACCCTGTTCCAGGCTGAGATCTGAGCCCTGACCATATTCATGGGTCCCACGAAAAAAAGAATAATATGCTCCGCCGCCGTTAGTCGTTAGAACGCGGCTATATTTCTCCCGGGGCATGATCCGGATGGCGGCAACACCGTGTTTTTCCGCGATTTCTAGGTCTCTGGCGTCGGGCTGAAGAATTTCTTTTTCCAAGACAGACATTTGGGATCGAAGGTCAAGAATTGTTTGAATCTTTTGCTCACGGGTAGCCTTTTGAGAAAAGACTATAGACGAGCAGAGGACCACAGAAACCAAAACGGCAGCGAGTTTCATTTTTTTACTCCTTGAAAGGCGAATAGGCCAATAAAAAGCACTCTGGAAAGTCGTTAAGAACCTACCAGAGTGCACGCGAATTAGCAAAAAAAGTTCCGTTTACGGTATCTTCAATTCCTGTCCCGGATAGATCTTATCGGGGTCGCTCAGGATATCGCGGTTGGCGTCCCAGATGGCTTTCCATTGAATGCCATATTTGCCTCCGATCTTGCTCAGGCTGTCGCCTGACACTACGGTGTAGGTGTTTGCACTGCCGCCAGCGTCGCCCGAGCCTGTTGAGACATTGAGTATTAGATCGCTCGACTGAAAATCCGGATCGATCCGCTCATATTCATCCCAAAGCTGTTTTTTCGCCTCCTCACTCGGAGCTGTCCCGGTGACGTGCAAAACCCCGTCTCCCTCACTCAATTCATAGGTTGTGCCGTTAGAATTGGCGAGCTCGAGAAGCGTCTGATATTTTTCCTGTAACATAGTCCCTCCCTTGTTTTCCTATTTATTGAGATTGTTGATGACCTTGGACGGCTTAGCTTCGTTGGCGGCCATCATGACCTCGGGCACCTTTGCCTTGTCGACCGTACCGCTCAGGGTCACTTCGCCGTTGCTAACCGAAACGGTCACGCCCGTAATGTTCTTCTTCTTAAGTGCCTCATTGATCGTGCCCTCGAGCATCTTGTCAGGTGACGGCGGCGCCGGTGTCGGGGGCGGTTTCAGCGTCAACTTATTGTCGACCGATTTGATGCCCTCGACCTTGGCGGATGCTTCGGCTTTATTCTTGACCGTAATATCGGCGACCTCGCCCGTGAGCGTCGCGACACCGTCCTTAACAGCTACGGTGACGCCGGTAACTTTATCAGCCGCAAGCTTGTCGTTTACCGCCTTTGCAAGGTCGGTGTCGCTCTTGCCGCACGCGCTTAAAAAGAGCGCGATCGCCAAAGTTAGAACTGTAAAAATCTTGACTTTCATTTTTCCTCCTGAAAAATCCTATCCTTGTTTAATTTCTTGTCGCGGAACATCATCGATGTCCGCGTTCCCAGACACATAATTCCAGCCCATAAAATGCGGGGGCAACCCTTAGTTGGTCAGTAAAAACATATTGAGTGATACCGCGAGTTTTAGCAATAGCTAAGAGCGAATTTAAGAGAATATCTCGTCAGCAATATTCCTCGCAACGTCAAACGAGGTGTAATCAGGGCGGACGATAAAGTGCCAATCCGCTAGACAATAAACCTTTTGCCTTTCGTCGAAAAGTGCTTTCGCGCTCGTCTTGTCACGGGCCAGCGGACGGTCCTTTCTCGAAAAGTTGATGTTAAGCCAGCAGTGCTCGAACGAAGACTCGAGCCAGACGCTCGTAAATCCGTTGCTCCTGAGTAGTTCACGATTGAATGAGACGGTCCATGTGCCGCCGCCGAGCGATAAAATGCGGGCGTCTGACTGGGCGAGAGCTCGTTCGAGATAGTTCGTCTCGATGTCTCGATATTTTGCGAGTCCGAAGCTGTCGATAATGCCCGCCACGCTCATGCCTTCGCCTGTTTCTATAAACTGGTCGAGATCCATCCGACGCGCCTTGGTTAGATGCGCGAGGTGACGGGCGACACTCGACTTGCCGACGCCCATAAAGCCTGTCAATGCTATGCGGATATCTTTCATGCAGAAACGGTCTTTGAGACTCTTGGCGCGAGGCTGCAATCGAGCTACGCCGGTCGTTCTATCCGTACAAGCTCGAGCGCTTCAAAAAAACCGGGGAATGAAACGTCGGCACAGTCGGCCCCGGTCATTTCGGTTTCCCCGTCGGCCAATAGGCCCGCCATGGCGAATGCCATTGCAATGCGATGATCGCCAAAAGAATCGATCGAAGCTCCCCGGAGATCCGCAGGGCCAACGGCCAGACCGTCAGGAAACTCAGTCACCTCCGCGCCCATTCGACGCAGATTTTCGGCTGTGGCCGCGATCCGGTCGGTCTCTTTGAAACGCAGCTCCTCCGCGTCGCGAAAGACGAGGCCCGCGCTTAGCTGGGTTCCGAGAACCGCAAGCACGGGTATTTCATCTATCAGGTTAGCAATGATATCGCCGCGCAGGATCGGCGGCGAGAGAAACTGCTTTTTGCGAAGCCCGCCGCGGATGCGAAGTGTCGCAACGGGTTCACCGCACTGCTCGGCAGCGCCGGAGACCTCGATATTTGCTCCCAGATCGCGAAGCACGTCGAGCACTCCGCGGCGTGAAGGGTTGATCCCGACACCCGGCATCGTGATGTCGGATCCGGGCAGGCACGCGGCACCTGCCATAAAAAATGCCGCCGATGATATATCGGCCGGGACGGCAACATCGCGCGCCGTTAGCGATGCGGTACCGGCGACGGTCACACGCCGCCCATTTTCCGTCCGCCGCGTTCGGACGTTCACGCCAAACCACCGAAGCATCCTCTCAGTGTGATCGCGAGTCTCGGTTGGTTCGATCACGCGGGTCTCGCCGTCCGCGTTGAGGCCTGCTAAGAGAACGCACGATTTCACTTGCGCCGAGGCTACTGGCAGCGTGTAATCGATGGAGCGCAGCGGATTCTGGCCGGTGATGGTTAGAGGCGGCTTGCCTTCGTTTGAAGTGGTGATCGCGCCCATTTCGCCGAGCGGCCCGATGATTCTTCTCATCGGCCTGGCGAGCAGCGATTCATCGCCGGTCAACGTCGATTCGAAACTTTGGCCCGCGAGAATTCCGGCCAAAAGGCGCATTGTCGTTCCGCTGTTACCGCAGTCGAGCGGAGCCGCCGGTGCTGTAAAGCCCCGTTTCCCAACCCCGTGGACGACAACGCGGTTTTCGCCGCGTCGCAACGGAACCCCGAGTGCGGCGAGGCATGACAGGGTCGAGGTGCAGTCTGCGCTGGTTGCAAAATTATCGATCGTGGTGTCGCCGTTGGCCATCGCGGCGATCATGGCGACCCGGTGCGATATCGATTTATCGCCCGGAAGGGCTATAGCTCCGTGGAGGGATCTTGCCGGTCGGATCTTCATATTTAGCATCTTAGACGGAATCCGCCCCATTTGTCTTGACAGCAAGTTACCTAAACGGATAACTTACCTTACATTACTAATTGTGTCAGAGATACGTGAAATAGAGCTGCCCAGTCGCATTGAGTCTGTGGACGAGGCCGCAATGATGGCTGACGAATTCGCAAAGTCGCGGGGATTTGGCGACGAGATGATTTTTGCCGTTGACCTGGCCATTCGCGAATCGGTCGCGAACGCCGTTAAACACGGCAATAAGTTTGACGAATCAAAAAACGTTGAGATCAAATTCTCGGACGTGCCCGACGGATTCGAAATAACCGTGCGCGACTTTGGTTCCGGCTTTACCGTAGAAGAGATCCCGGATCCGACAAATCCGGAGAATCTGTTAAAAGCTAACGGCCGGGGCATTCTATTCATGCGGACCTTTATGGATGAGGTCGAGTGGTCAAATCCGGCGGACGGGGGTTTGGTCGTAAAGATGTTGAAAAGGAAATGACAAGAATGGAAATCTGAAAAATGGACGATAGAAGGAGGAAACGCGAAGCGGCGTACTCAGATTTTCAGTTTTCAATTTTCCATTTTCCAACCGTATAGACTAAACTTTGCTATCAATTTACTTAAGAGGAGATAAAGAATGGCTGATATTACAATTACAGAACGCCAGGCGGGCGACGTTACGATCTTGGATCTTGAAGGAAAAGTGACGATCGGCGAGGGAAGCGTTGCGTTGAGAACGGCGATCCGCCGCCTGCTGGGCGAGGGCAAGAACAAGATCCTGCTCAATCTCGCGGGTGTGGGCTATGTAGATTCGAGCGGCATCGGCGAACTGGTTTCGAGCTTTACAGCGGTCAAGAAGGAAGGCGGCTCGTTAAAGCTTCTCAGCCTCACACAGAAGATCCAGGACCTGCTGGCGATCACCAAACTGCTGACGGTGTTTGATACGTTTGACGACGAAGGTGAAGCCTTGAGCAGCTATAGCTAGAAGCCACGGAAATCGGACGAAGAATAGGATAGAGAAATCGGCGGGATTTCTTTATCCTTTTCTCTTGGTTTCGCCACCAGCGCGACGGCAACCGTTCCCGGTTACAACTCGCAGCATGTTGGTGACGGCGTTGGATCCATTGTGTTGGCTTTGAATACATCTTTATGATCTGCGGCATCATCTTCATATGAAGTAGTTCTGCCGGAGAGTTTTTTAGACATGCGTTATTTTGTTCTGTTCTTTGGGTTACTGGTTTTTATGACTCCTATACGGGCTCAGACGGTTGCGGCCGGTTTTGACCTGTCAAACTACGGGGTCCGTATAGAGCCGGATAAGCGCGTAACAATGGTGCTCGCGACGCTGGAAATGGCTCAGGGCCCTGGCGGTGAGAAACTCATAAATACGCCGCTATCCGAAAGGAGCATGGAATTTCGCAGGCAGCTGCTTTCGGACAATACTGGACTGAATGAGGATCTTAGGCGACGGATCTCGAGCTTTGTCTCGCAATATAAAAAACGCCATCCTAAATCCAACGACGCGGAAACCGTCGCTCCGTTCATTTCGATGGCATATACGCTGACGCCTGTGCCGGAGCTCGCCGATCCCGTCATTACGGGCGATTTGCCGGGCACAGTTCTTGACGTACTCGACTTCGCGCCGCTGGTGAGAGAATTTTATCGACGCGGCACCATCAGTGCAAAGCTGGACGATTATGCAAAAGACTACCGTGCCGAGTCTGACGGAGTCCTGCGAGCGTCGACGCGCGAGATGGTCAGCGAACTACTTGATTATCTGCACACGCGGCCTCGGCTTTCTATTGTTGAACGGACCAAGATTGAAACAGGTAAGGATAAGTCTAAGAAAACAAAGCTGCAGCAGGTCGAGACGCGCGAACGCGAACGCCGCTTTGTCGTTGTGCCCGAAAGGCTTGCAGCCAAAAACAACGTTAATTTCCTTAATATTCGTGACGATTATTACGTGATCGTACCTCCCGACGCGGACCTAAGCTTTTCTGAGGCACGGCGGGCCTTTCTGCAGTTCGTGATCGATCCGCTGATACTCGGTAATGCAAAGGAGATCGGGACGGTTCGGGATTGGGTCAAAGGCGAACTAGACGAGCGTCGAAAAACCGACCCCGGTATTTCACCCGATGTTTTCCGGGCCGTAACGCGCTCGCTGGTAGCGGCCGTGGATGTTCGGCAGGCCGAGAACATGCGCTCGAAGATCGCCACAGAACAAGCCCGGGAAAAGATCGCCCGGCTTAGAACGGACGATGAGAAGCGTAAGCTATCGGCCGACCTCGAAAAATTTAAGCAGTCTCTTGCCGACGAGGCGGCTTTGCAGCTGTACGAGGACTACGAAAAGGGCTCCGTACTGTCATTCTATTTTGCCGAGCAGCTAAAGGGGATCGAGGATTCGGGCTTCGACATTGCTTCAAGTCTAAAGGAGATGGTGGCGTCGTTTGATGCGACCAACGAAACGAACCGCGTCGCCGGAACCGCCGAGGCCAGAAAGCGTGCTCTAGCGGCACGCGAGGAAAGGCGAAAGAATCCCGAGGCTCGAACAGCTGGAGTAGAAAATCCTGTCACGACGAGGCTGCTGGAAGTGCAGAAGCTGATCGACGCTAAGGACTATGCCCGGGCTGCTTCGGACCTAAAGCTCCTTACGGAAAAGTATCCTAGAGAACCGCGTATTCACTATACGGTCGGCCGCGTGGCTGCTCTCGCCGCCGTGGGGGTTGAGGACGAGGACCTGCTCGCTCGCCAGCTTCGCGATGCGAAGACCGCATATGAAAACGTTCTGAGGACCGCCACGCCGTCGACGGACCGGGCCCTTCTCTCATTGACTTATGTCGCCTTAGCTCGTATTTACGAGCACTTCAATGACAACAAGTACGCTATCAAATTGTACGACGAGGCGATAAAGATCGACGATGTTGCCGGCGGCGGCTTTCGCGAAGCGATTGCGGCAAAGCAGCGGCTGTTAAAGCCGCAATAGTCATGCAGGTACCCGTGCGTCTTCTACATTCCTCTAAAACTCTGCTAACGTCATAAGAATGTCTGAAAAAGACTTTCGCAGCGGTTACGTCGCTCTCATAGGCCGTCCGAATGCGGGGAAATCCACACTTCTCAACCGACTGGTCGGTGAAAAGATCGCCGCCGTATCGAACAAGCCGCAGACAACGCGTCACCGGATCCAGGGTATAGTCACGCGCCCCGACGGGCAAATCGTTTTTGTTGATACGCCGGGCGTGCACAAACCGGGGCACCTGTTAAACCGCCGAATGATGGCGGCGGTACACGACGCTATGATGTCGGTTGATCTCCTGGTGCTGATGCGCGACGCCAGCGTTTCGACCGGCAACGGCGACCGGTTTGTACTCGACCTGGTAAAGCAGTCGACCCAACCAGCCATACTAGTGCTGAACAAGATAGACAAGATAAAGGAGAAGAATGAGCTTCTACCACTTATCGCCGGCTATGCCGGCGAATACGAGTTTGCCGAAATTGTTCCCGTTTCGGCCCTAAAGGGTGACTCGATCGACCATCTGCTCGGCCAGATCGTCAAGCACCTTCCGAAGGGTGAAGCTCTTTTCGGCGAGGACGAAATGACCGATCAGCCTTTGCGTTCAATAGTCGGCGAAATGGTCCGCGAAAAAATACTGATGTCAACGGGCGAAGAGATACCCTACGTGACGGCCGTGGTCACCGAGGTGTTTGACGAAAGTGATCCCGCTCTGACGACGATCTTCTGCGCGATATACGTGGAGAAAGCATCACAAAAGAAGATCGTGATCGGTAAACAGGGTTCACGTATCCGAGATATCGGCACTCGCGCTCGAGTGGATATAGAAAAGTTGCTGGGTAAGAAAGTATTTCTTAAGCTCTTTGTTAAGGTCGTTGAAGACTGGCGCAATCGCGCTCGCGACCTGAACGAGATGGGAATACGGGATTAAAAGCGCAGGACAAACTGGATTTGCCCATCGCGAGAAATCGCGCTAAGAGGGCGAATTTCCGCCTCACTACGTAAATCTAACGCCGCGTCGGTATCAGCAATTCACGAATCCCAGTAGATAAAAAACGATCAAAAAAATGACGATTGTTGAGAGACAGCCCCCTCCAAGCTTCCAGGCGGCGATGCCGGCGATGAGTCCTCTAAGTGGTCCTTCCATGTTTCCCCCTTGTACTTAATGATCCAAGTACAATGATACATCATGAGAAGCTTGGCGTAAAAACTATGAGTTCTGAACATGCGGCCTGGCCGGCCGTACACATCACCGTCGAAACACCCGCTATCGAGGCGATCGAGTGGGCGCTAACTAACGTCGGTGCTCTCGGTACGGAGATAAATCTACTTGGACATCGAAGCTCGCCTCCTGATACCACTATTGTTGGTTATTTCATCGAGAAGCCGGATAGGGAGTTGTTTCGGGCGGCCATGGTCGACGCGTTGCGCATCTATGGGTTCGATGGGAACGTGGTGAAACGTTTCGAATGGACGCATGTCGAGGATCGGGATTGGCTCGCGGAATGGAAGCGGCATTGGCGGCCCGTCGAGGTCGGTAAGTTTATCATCGCGCCGCCCTGGGCTGACGTGGCCCCGACAGAGAAACTGATCATTCGCATCGAACCGAACATGGCGTTTGGCACGGGAACGCACGAAACGACCAGGCTTTGTATCGAAACTATAAGCGAGCTCCATCGGCCGGGTCAGAGCTTCATGGATGTCGGGACCGGAACCGGAATATTGGCCATCGCGGCAGCGAAACTGTCCGCGACGAATAGGGCCCCGATCATGGCCTGCGATACCGACGCCGATTCGATCAGGATCGCTCGCGACAATGCGACAGCAAACGGCGTTGGCGAGTTTATCGAGTTTAGAACTGGCTCGATCAGCGGCGGCAGCCAGTCATTTGATTTCACCTGTGCCAATCTAACACTCGATGTGATCATACCAATCCTGCCGATACTTCTGGCAATAACGGGGCGGGTTCTGGTCCTTTCCGGGATATTGCTGGAGCAAAAGAGCATGATCGAAAATGAACTCGCTAAATTTGAGATCTACAATCCGAACGTTGAAACTGCGGGCGAATGGATCTCGATCACGGTTTTTCTTGATCGGGCTTCTTAGCCGGCGCGACCGCCGATGGGATATCGCCATCATCTGTGATAGTGATGAGCGGCGTTCGGGCCTTTGGCTTTTCGCGTCGGGGCGCCGTTTTGAGTATCGGCGGCCCTTTTGGCAGGGTGAGCGAGCGAGGGGATAGGGACTCAGTCCGCTTAATGATCGTGCCCCCGCGTCCTGCAACCCAAACCCGGGCGCCCCCGCGATAGGCCACGGCCTGCAGCACTTTGCTGGTGATATTCGGCTGCACCGCCCAGGTTTTACCAGCGTCTTCCGTGACCATGACCGTGCCCAGCTCGCCGACGGCTATTGCATCCGACGCTGCGAACGCCTGGATGGCGAATAGGTTAAACTTAGATGGAGCTTCCAGGTCCGCCCACGTCAAACCCCCGTCCAGGGTCTGGAGCATGATGCCCCCGGCACCCACGGCGTACCCGGTCTTGTCGTCAAAAAAGCTGACGCTGTACAGATTTTCCCGAACATTGACATTGATATTTTCCCAGGTGCGGCCGCCGTCCACCGTCCGCAGGATCGTGCCTCGGTCGCCGACGACGACGCCGTGAGTTTCGTTGAGGAACTTGACGTCCTCAAGCCAGACCCGTGTCCCCGAGTTCATCCGCTCCCAATACGCCCCGGCGGTGGTGGTTCGTAGGATGATGCCTCCGGCGCCTACGGCTACGCCGACCTTGTCGGAAATGAAGCTGACTGCCATCAGGTCTTCGGTGACGCTCGTTATTCCTTTTCCCCAGCTGGCTCCGCCATTAATGGTGCGTAGAGCCGTGCCCCCGTCGCCAACCGCCCAGCCTTTCAGACCGTCAAAAAACGACAGTCCGTTGAGGGTGACCTCTGTGCCGGAAAAAACCGCCAGCCAGTTACGTCCGGCGTCGTTGGTCAGCCATATCCGTCCTCGTGAGCCAACCGCGGCGCCGATGTCATCGTTCAAGAAAACGATATCACTAACATCCTCGCGGCCGCCTTCGCTTTGCCGCTGCCAGGTAAAGCCCCCGTCGTCGCTACGCAGTATAAGGCCGTTCTCGCCGACGGCCCAGCCCGTGAATCTATCGGCAAAATAGACCGATACGAGCCGCGGATTTGTTCGCACATTAAAAGGAAGCCACGTGGCACCTCCGTCGCCGCTCAGCCAGACGGACCCGTTCGAGTCGGTCATCGACGCGTTCGCGCCATCTGAAAATGCAAGTGACAACAGATCTGCCCGGCTGAAAATATTAACCCGTGTCCATGTCGTGCCGCCGTCCGTGCTTCGCGCAACACACCCTCCAAAACCGTTGATAACAATAGTACCCGGAGCTGGGAATGCAACGTCAGAGATCACGACGCCCGCGCATGGGTCGGACAATTTCCACGTTTCGCCCGCATCGGCTGTTGTCAAAACCGTGCCGGACATCCCGACGGCCACAGCTAGCTGCCCATCCGGCGAGTCGATACCAAGAAGTTGTTCTGAAGTGCCGGAATTCAGCACCTTCCAGGTCAGCCCCCCGTCCGAGCTTCTTAGTATGCGTCCGTAAGTGCCGGTGATCCATCCGATCTTCAGGTCCGGTCCCGTAAACTTGATGGATGAAAAGTGATCACGGGTTTCAACCGCGACCGGCCTCCATTCTTTACCGCCGTTGACCGTTGAAAGCACGGTGCCCCTCGATCCCACAATGAATGCGGAATGCCTGTCAATAACAAAGGCGGATGAAAATGTGTTCTCTATCGGCCAGGTCTGACGTTCCCACGTAAAACCGCCGTCGCGCGTACGCAGGATCGTACTATCGGCACCCACGGCAAGGCCCGTTTCCTTGTCCGCACCAAAATGGATCGAGTATAAGGGGTTGCCCTGGGGAAGCGGGTTTTGCCAGATCCAGCCCTGGCCGCCCCGAAGCTGTGCGGAGGCCGAAAGGGAAGTCAAGAGTATCAGCAACGCCGAGGCGAAGAGACGCCGTGACCACAAAAAGCTTCGTGATCGGTCTGATGCCAGGTGGCGCAGGTTTTTTGGGCCCTCACTTGAAGACATATAGATCGTGATCCTGTTTTAGGTCTCGATGGTCAGAGTTCAATGACACCGATCCCGGCCACTGCATTATCGAGGAGCTCGGCATCGACAACACCGAGCTCGGCGATGGCGCGGGCCATCTCGTCTGCTACCTCCTGAACGACGTGGCCATCGTGCCCCCTCACCCATTGCCACGTTATTTGATGCGCCAGGGCCGCATTATCGAGTCTTTTCCACCATTCGTGGTTCGCTTTTCTTTTCCAGGTGCCGCCCATTGTCTCGATAACATAAAGCGAATCGGACATAATCGTGACCGAACATGCCTGCTTTAGGCTCTCCAGCCCGATGGCTGCGGCTGCGATCTCGGCCTGTTGGTTTGTTGCGTTGCCCAGGTATTCGCCGACCGCCTTCCAATAGCCTTTGAAGCCGAGAACAGCGACGGCGGCCGCACGAGTGGCGCCTCTACCGTTTCCGAGGCTCGATCCATCGCAGACTATTGTAACCTTCTTCATAAATTAAACCGCTCTCGTTACCCTTACAGACCGAGCGAGAGGACATGATCCACCGAGCTGTCAAACGAGTCATCGTGCGAGATCACAAAGAGCTGGTCAAAATGTGTTATGCGCCCTACCTGTTCGGCGAAATTCTCGCGCCGTTCGGCGTCCAGATTAGTTGTTGGCTCGTCAAAGAAAGCGATCCGGATATCCGACAACTGTTTCAACAACGCGAGCCGTACCGCGAGGGCGGCCGACATTTGTTCTCCGCCGGACAGGCTGACAAAGGGCCGCGTATAACCATCTTCCTCGAGCACGATCGAATAGTCTTCGGCCCATTTGAGCGATTGCTCTGCATTCCCCGTGATCTCGCGAAAAAGCTGATTGGCTTCGAGCGAGACGTGGTGGACGTAGTTTCGAGCTACTCGCGGGGCTGCTTCTTTCAGGGTATCGCGAACAAAAGCAGTCGTCTCAGCGATCTTTTCGAGGCGCTCCTTTTCCTGCATGTCCGCATGCATCGATCGTCTCACGTCGGCGAAACGGGCGATCTCGACGGCAAGCTGCTCTGCGCGCCGTTGAGCGGCCTCCAGCCTGGCTCGCGTCTCGGCGTGGTGTCGCTCGGCCGCCAACAATTCGGTGCGTTCGCGCGTGTGCCGCTCGGCGTCATAGTCACCGGCCGCCGCAGAAAACTCGCTGCCAGCCGCGTCTAAACTCGCAGCGGCCTCGACAACCTTAGCCTTGAACGTATCCACTTCGGCCCTGCGTTGCGAGAGCAAGTCAGCGTCTGCCTCGTTTGTAATAAACACTCGATGCGCGGCGGCGGTGTTCTCACGTTCCTCGGCAAGCGCCGCCCACTGCACGTCCACGCGGTCAAATTCGGCGAGCGGATCTTCATGCTCTTTCCGTTTGCTTTCAAGCCGTGCAAGGGTGCTAACGACGCCGCTAAGCGCCGTGCGGACGTCGGATTCGCGACCTACATCGTTCTCAAGAAACCGGATCCGGGCAGCCGGGTCTTCGAGCGTTTTGAGCCGAGCCTCGGCCTCTTCGAGCCGGCCCTGGGCGGCGGCGGCTTCGTTGAGCCGCTCTTCGAGCCATGCTTTTTTATCGGCAAGTGACTTGCCATCGTCTTTTAGTTCCATTTCACGGCGTCGAAGGTTTTCGAGCGATGCCGCAGAGTGATGAGCTGCTCGCGCCGCGACTATCCGAGTCTTTACACCGGAATGCTCGGTTTCCAGCGTCTCAATCTGAGCTCTAAGACTGGAAAACTGGCTTGAAACAAAACTTTCGAGCGTTTCGCCTTCGCCGAGGTTGAGACATTTTTGCGACAGTATTGGGCACAGACCGTTCTTTATCTCGCTCTGAAATCTCTCGTCTCGCTCAAGTCCGGCCCTCAGAACTGCGAGATCGCCGCCGACCTCGGCCTCTCGCCTTTCGAGGTCGCTGAGACTCGCGGCGGCCGCCGCACTTGCCTCGGCAACAAGGATTTCTTCCTGGTTCGTCCGGTATTTTGCGCGCAGCCGTTCGAGGTTTGCTTCGATGCTAATGATCCGCTCCTTATACGAGCGGGCCGATGTGAGCTGATCGCGAAGGGTGGCGATCTCTTTTTCCAGATCGATCTGCTCTGCAGCCAGCGGCCGAAGCGCCTCGATGTCCAGGCACGCTTTCCCAATGGCCGCGAGTTCACGATCGAGCCGCTTTTGCTCGGCGGCAGCTTTTACGATCTCATTTTCGTTTTTGGCGAGCGCCGTTCGAAGGCGATCTCTCTCGGACCGGACTCTTTCGAGTTCGCTCAATCGAGCAAGCGCGGACAAATGCCTTTCGTGATCCGGCCTGACAGTCTCGGTCCGGGCAGCCGCCTGGATCGAGCGTTCAAGTAAAGTTTCGGCCTGTTGATAAACAAGCTCAAGCTTCTCCTTTTCCGCGCGGCTCCGTTCAAGCGCGGCTTTAAGTCCCGAGAGACGCCGCTCCTGGGCGTCCATCTTGCTCACATCCGCT
>DATLNN010000370.1:0-16684 GCA_035536695.1 Pyrinomonadaceae bacterium
CGTTCGTGGCGGCCTTTTATATTTTCCAGAGCTCGAACAATACATTGAGGACCGATGTGTTTGGGCAGACGGGCGACTATCCTTATGTAACGGCCGACTATACCGGTGACGGAAAGGATGACCCGGCGGTTTATCGGGCCGGCGCAGCCCCGAACGGCCAGAGTTTCTGGTTCTACCGGGCTTCGAGCGGTCCGCTTAATGGCCAGATAGTCTACACCCAGTTTGGGCAGGCTGGTGACACGCCGGCACCGGGCGACTATAACGGCGACGGGCGGTGGGATTTCTCGGTTCGTAGAAACAACGGCGGCGGCTCCGGCGTTTTCCTGCGTCGCAATGGAACGGGCGGCGGCGATCCGGGTGGCCCAGCCACGGCGGTTACCGTCTTTGGCTCGCCCACCGATTACATCGTTCCGGGGGACTACGACGGCGACCGGATGACCGATATTGCCACGACCCGTCCGGTCGGTACGCAGCTCCTGTGGTCGATCCGTCTGAGTTCGACCGGGAGCACGTTTACCCAGTTTTGGGGCCTGGCGACCGATAGGGAGACACCCGGGGACTATAACGGCGACGGCCGGAGTGATTTGGCCGTGTGGCGTCCCAGTTCGGATCCGACGATGAACTTCTTCTTCCCGTTCAGCATTCCGGGCGGTAAACTGGCTCCGATCGAGTGGGGACAAAGTGGTGACTATCCGGTCGCGTTCTCCTATGTCCATTTCCTCCCCTAAACATAGATGGGTAATGTAATTTCAGGCCGGGAGATATTCTCCCGGCCTTTTCGTTGCCCGGAAGCGCATGGATGCCTCTCCCAGGACGACGAATGCGAAGGTTGGAGTCGCGTAAGATACTGACCACAGATGGACACAGATGAACACGGATGGAAAAGCGAATTCATCCTTGGGCGACCGATCTGTGTCTATCTGTGTCCATCGGTGGTTAAAGATCCCATTCACCTACACCTATTCTCCGCTCACTATTGAAGCCCATGCTGCATGACGATTCATTGCCATGACTGATTACTCTCGCGAGGTGACGTGCGTTAAAATATTCTCGGCAATTGTATGAAGGCAATCATCCTCGCCGCCGGGTTCGGCACGCGGCTTTTTCCGCTAACGATCGACCGGACGAAACCGGCAATTCCCTTCCTTGGCAAGCCGTTGGTCGGCTATGTCGCGGAATATATCGCTAAGTTTGGAATAACAGACATCGTAGTAAATTTGCACCATCAGCCTCAATCCGTTATGGAGGTGCTGGGCGACGGCTCGGATTTTGGCGTAAATATCAGCTATACGATCGAGCAGCCCGAGATCTTGGGTACGTCGGGCGCGCTCGATTTTGCCCGCGAACACCTTGACAGCGGCACGTTCGTAATTGTGAACGGCAAGATCATCAGCGACATCGATATAGGGGCGGCGATCGAGACCCATCGGCGCTCGGGCGCGATCGCCACAATGGTGCTGAAAGAAAATCACAAGCGCGAAAAATTTACCGTTGTACACACGCGCGACGGCGTGATCGACCATTTTGGACCGCATGCCGCTCCGGTCAGCGAGGCCGAGCTCCGCGACACCGAACACGAGATCGAGGTCCCGCTGATGTTCACCGGTATCCATGTGCTCGAACCCGAGGTCCTCGACCTGATCCCAAAAGGCGTATATTCGGACACGGTGACGGATATCTATATTCCATACATTAAGGACGGAGGAAGGATCGCGGCCCATATTGGCCAGGGGGAATGGTTTGAACTATCGACCATTCCGCGCTATCTGGATATTTCCCTTTCAATGATGAAGAGTGGCGACGTGCATTTTGGCCGGAATTGCGTGCTTCAAGGCGCTGCAAGTCTTAAGGACTCGGTCATCTGGGACAATGTCACGATCGGCGACGGAGCAACGCTCTATCGCACCATCATCGCCGACGGCGTCACGATCTCGCCCGGCGAGCATTTCGAAAACGCCGCCATCGTCAGCGCCGACATGGTCCGCAGCTGTGCTGAGATACCCGAAAAGGCACTGAGAGGTTACGTACAGGGCGATAATTATATCGTCCCGCTGAATTGAGTCAGAACCGGGAGCAATAGCGACTGGGTTCTCTTACCTGCAAACGACACCCTGTGGCTAGCGAAGAACCCAGTCGCTATCGCTGCCGGTTCTGACCTGTTGGAATATGTCAAACCACGCAGAAAGATTGAGAGCCTATCTTGTCTCTCGAGCCAGACCATTTGAGGGTGTCTCTCTCAACGCGGACGCCTCGACCCGCGAGTACTTCAGAATTTCGTGGAATGGCGGCACGGCAGTGGCATGCGTTTACCCCGAGCCGTTTGACCCTCCGAACCATCCCTACCTCGATGTAACTCGCCTGCTCGCGGCTGGCGCTCTGCCGGTCGCCGAAATACTGGATGTCGACGGCGAAAATGGGGTGATCGTGCAAGAGGATCTGGGAGATACAATACTTCGCGAGGTCCTGATCGAGGCCGACGGGGGGCGATATGCCCGATTGCTCGACGAGGCCATTTCGCTCATAGCCCGAATTCAAACCATCACCGAGACGGCGTTCGCTACTAATTCGATCGCGTCGCGGCTTAGGTTCGATAAAGAAAAGCTTGGTTGGGAACTCGATTTCTTTAAAGAACATTACTTCCAGACATATCGCCGCGCGCCTTTAACCGCTGTCGAGGATGCACGTTTGGCGGCCGAATTTGAAGAGATAACCACCGAGCTTGAATCCTGCGCCGTCGTCCTGTGTCATCGAGATTTTCACGCAGCCAATCTCATGCTGGATGGTGCCGGCCGCATGCGCATCATCGACCATCAGGATGCCCGAATAGGTTCGGCGACCTACGATCTCGTTTCCCTGCTGCTCGACCGGATAACCGAGCCGCCGTCGCGAGAATGGCTGGCTGAGAAACGGCGCTATTTCCTGGATATGCGCTCCAAGTTCGGCCTCCGCCAATTAGATGAGGAAGAATTTGCAAATGAATTCCGCGTGCAGACGATCCAGCGATGCCTGAAGGCGGCCGGGACGTTCTCGTTCCAGTCCGTGACGCGAGGCAAGAGCTACTTTGTCCCCTTCATCAAGCCGATGTTCCGCATCTCGCTGCGCGCCGCCGAAAGCCTCGGCCGTTTTCCGTTTCTGCAAGAGATCCTGGCCCGCGAAACGCATGAGTGATCCATTGCACAAGCCCGCGTGTAAGCAAGGGCGATACGTCCAATCTGAGTGTTTCGCTTACGCGCGGGCTTATGCACTAAAACAGGGCACGGTTAGACTCTTAGATAATCGCCCCGCCACTCCCTGATCTCCGATTTGATCTCTTTGCTGTTGCTGAGCGCGCCAGCCAGAACGCGTTCCACCAGGCCGGGCAGTTCCTCATCCGATGCGAAACGCAAGGAGATCATCTTGCCCGTCGGCAGTGCCGAGGCACGCGCGGCAAGCCCGGGCGACAGAACTTCGCGATATCGCAGCCTCTCTTCCAGGCGGATCACGCGGTCCTGTGCCTTTAACGCCTGCAGCCGTGAGGCGAGCGACATCAGGATCAGGACGATCGCGACGATCACCTCAAATCCGTGGTCCCAATCAGGCTCGAAACCGAGCCGTACGATCTGGTAGATCAAATTGATGGTGAGCAGCGGCGTAATGACGAAATGTACAAGCGGGTACCAACGAACGTGGTTCGCATAGTTTTGAGCTTTTTCCATGAGTTGCGTTTCTATCCTAGAGTCTGGTTTTTGCCAATGCCTCGGCAGCCGTGCCCGTGAAATCCTCACCTGGATTTACAAAAAGATTCTGCTCGAACCGATACTGCTTGTCATAGAGCTGCCGGTAACGCCCGCCGAGCTCGATCAGCTCGTCGTGGCTGCCGCGTTCGACGATCTCGCCCGCCTCCACGACCAGGATCTGATCGGCAGAGCGAATGGTCGACAACCTGTGTGCGATGACAAATGTCGTGCGGCCCTCGCGCAGCCGTTTGAGACCCTCCTGGATCATCGCTTCAGATTCGCTGTCGAGGCTCGACGTCGCTTCGTCCAGGATCAGGATCTTCGGATCGGCCAGCAGCGCGCGGGCTATGGCGATCCGCTGGCGCTGGCCGCCTGAAAGCTTAACACCCCGTTCTCCGACAACGGTCTCGTACCCATTCGGAAACTTCTCGATGAATTCATCTGCATTGGCGATCCGGCAAACCTCCTTGATATCGTCGAGCGATGCCTCCGGATTCGAAAAGCGGATATTGTCCAGTATCGTCCCGTCAAAAAGAAAATTGTCCTGCAAAACAACGCCAAGATGCCGCCGGTAATCCCGAAGCTTGACGGACTGGAGATCTTTGCCGTCGATCTTGATAACGCCGCGAGCGCAGGCGCTCGAGGGGGTCCCCGCCGCGGTATCCGCGAGCGGGGTGGCATGGCCTGCATGGCCCCCGCTGCGGCCAGACGGCGCATCGGTTTCGGCAAGTTGCGCATTAACCAGGTTAGTCACGCCGGAGGAACCGGCGTTGCGGGAGGGGACGCCCGCGGTCCCGGCGGTCGGCTGAATGAAATTCAACACGAGGCTCAGGATCGTCGACTTTCCAGACCCGCTCGAGCCAACCAGCGCAGTCGTAGTGCCGGCTTCGGCGTGAAACGAAACGCCCTTCAGCACCGGTACCCCAGGTTCGTACTCAAAATAGACGTCCTCGAAATCGATCGTGCCCTTGACGTCCGGCAACGGCTCTTTAGACGCATCCTCGTCGGTCTCCGTCGTCATCGCCATGACCTCACGAATACGATCAAGCCCCGCAAAGGCCTCGGTTATCTGCGTGCCGATCGACGTCAGCTCGATCACCGGCATCGCCAGCAAAAACGTGAACGAGATATACATCAGAAAATCGCCCAGCGTCATCGTGTTTCCCTGGACCGCGTTGCCACCGATGACGATCATGACGACCGCAACGGCTCCGATGATGACGGACGAGAAGGATGAGATCGCCGACACACCGGTAACGGTTTTTGCGACATTGCGAAACAGACGGTGAGCGCCCCGAGCGAACGAAAGTTCCTCACGTTTCTCCGCCGTGTAGGCCTTTACAATGCGGATGCCGCCGAGGCTTTCACCAAGGCGACCTGTGACCTGCGCCGTGATCTCGCCGCGCTCGCGAAAGACCGGACGGAGCACCTTAAATGCATAAAGCAGTGCCCCGCCAAAGATCAGCAACACAACGATCGTCGCGAGCGTCAGCTGCCAATTGAGATAAAACAGCACGCCGATCGAGATCGCCGCCGTTACGAGACTTCCGAGTATCTGCCCGAGGCCCGTGCCGACGAGGTTGCGTATCCCCTCGGCGTCGTTCATGATCCGCGAGATCAGCTGCCCGCTCTGCGTCGAGTCGAAATACGATATCGGCAGCCGCTCGATATGGGTCTGAACCCGCTTTCGCATCTCGGTGATCGCCCGCTGTGCGGCAACGCCCAGGATTTGGGAAAGAGCAAAGCTCGTAATGCCTTGGATAAGCGTCGAAACACCTATCGCAAGCGCGATCCACTTGATCAGCCCGTAGTTTCGATTTGTGAAAACTTCGTCGCCGATATACTTGGTCGATGCAGGCAGGACCATCCCGGCCAGTCTCGAGACAAGCATCAGTAAACTACCGAACGCCAGGCGCCAGCGAGCATTCCAAATGATCTTTCTGGCTTCGGCCCAGGCGCTCGAGTAGTTGAGCTTTTTCTTCGTTTGTTCTTCGGGCATTAATTACAATTTGCGTTTCGCACCGCAGAGTGTCAAGTGGAAGGCCCTTCGTGAATCTTTGCGGTTCCTTATGCTAGGATTAACGCTTATTAAACGGAGGTCGTTTGTCGGATGAATGCAAAGGTATTGGCGTGTTCGATGGTCGTTATCGTCTCGTTTGCGAACGCATTTTCCCAGACAGAGGTCGGGGCGATCCCGAAACTTATGCCCTCGACACTGGCTGCGGACATCCAGGCCCGTGTGAAATCAGCTCAGAACATATCGGTGCCGAAACTTGCGGAGTTTGCTAACAAGACCCTCGCGTCGAAAGGCTTCGAATTCATCGTCGATCCGTGTGACGCAAAAACGACGGCGACCAAAATAGAGTATCCCGACAAGTACGAACACACGTTGTACTTTCATTCGTACGACTTTTTGGATGTTGCCGGAAAAAAGATCGGCATCCTGGCTAGTGAACCGAGCGATGCCCCGTGCGGCTGCTGGCTGCCGCTGCCGCTTACATTTGCGACGTCGAAACATATAACGCTCGCGTCAAACAATGGACCGATTCAAGTTCGGACGCCTGAATTGTTTCTTTTGGAAAAGGTCGAGTTGGTAGATCGCTCGTTGCGAAAGACGAGTTCTACATGGATCTTCCCGCGGGGCGGGCCGCCGGACGCGATATCGTCTGACGGACGTAAACTGTATATGGAGATCGAGGATGCTCCGCTTTACCTCGAGATCTCGCCCGATGGTGCACTGCGGTTCGTCTCGCGAACCGCGCCCGGAATCATCAAGCGGTTTATTGACCTCGAGAAGTTTCCGAATGATCCGGATAACGCGTATCTCGGGTATCGGCGATTTTCCAGCGGCAGAAAGACCTTCACATATAAATTTTCACATACCTGTACATAGACGGAATGAAGCAAACCTATATCAACCAACTCAAAGACCAGATCGGCCAGGCAGTCACGCTGAAAGGCTGGCTATACAACACACGCTCGAGCGGCAAGCTTGTATTTTTGCAGCTCCGCGATGGCACTGGGATCGTTCAGTGCGTTGTATTCAAAGGAAATGACGAGGCAGTTTTCGAGAAAGCGAAATCGCTTGGACAGGAGTCCTCGATAATCGTCACCGGATCAGTGAAGACCGATGAGAGATCGTCGCTTGGCGTCGAACTAGACGTCACAGGACTCGATGTCGTCCAAAACGCGCACGATTACCCGATCACGCCCAAGGAACACGGCACGGAGTTCCTGATGGACAATCGCCATCTGTGGATTCGCTCAAAAAAGCAGCACTCGGTGCTAAAGGTGCGCCACACGGTCATCAAAGCGGTTCGCGATTTCTTTGACGATAACGGCTTTACACTGGCCGATACGCCGATATTCACGCCCGCCGCGTGTGAGGGGACCACGACGCTGTTTGAGGTCGACTATTTTGAGGATGCCAAGGCATATCTGACCCAGAGCGGCCAACTCTACAACGAAGCGACTGCTGCAGCATTCGGCAAATCGTACGCCTTCGGCCCCACGTTCCGGGCGGAAAAATCGAAAACGCGCCGTCACCTTACCGAGTTCTGGATGGTCGAGCCGGAGGTCGCCTACGCAACATACGAGGACATGATGGACCTCGGCGAAGCGATGATCCTTTTCATCGTCCAGCGCGTGCTCACCGACCGGCAGGAAGAGCTAAAGACGCTCGAACGCGACACCACTGTTCTTGAAGCGATCTCGGCCCCGTTCCCTCGCCTCCACTACGACGATGCCGTAAAGATTCTTCAGGAAGGCCACGCGAAGGGCGAGCTCGAAAATAATTTCGAATGGGGCGGCGACTTCGGAGCGCCCGATGAGACATATCTGTCGAGCCGGCACGGCAAACCGGTCTTTGTCCATCACTTCCCGACCGCGATCAAGGGCTTTTATTTCGAGATCGACGCGGAACGGCCCGAATGCGCCCTCGGCATCGACCTGCTCGCTCCCGAAGGCTACGGCGAGATCATCGGCGGCGGCCAGCGTGCCCACTCGCTGGAATACATGGAAAAACAGATCGAGGCCCACGGCCTTCCCCGCGAATCGTTCGAATGGTACCTCGACCTCCGCCGCTACGGCACCATGCCCCACTCCGGCTACGGCATGGGCATCGAACGCACCGTAGCCTGGATGTGCGGCATCGAGCATGTGAGAGAGACGATACCGTTTCCGAGAATGTTGTATAGGTTGAGGCCCTAGTTGAGGATAATGACTATTCGAATTTTCGCGTTGCCGCTTTTATTGCTCCTGTCTTGCTCTGCAGTTGCCCAGGACGACTGGCACACATACCCTTTTCGGGATTTTGTGACCGTAATTGCCGGCGAACAAGCAATTTACGATAAGTCCGGAACCGCGGACATGGTTATTTCAGCTAAGCCCTTTCCGTCGAAAACCCGTGTCGTATTCTGGTCGAAAGCGGGCAGTGAGCGAAATCGGGAAATCGTTTATGCTTCTTTGGGCCCAATCTCGTGGGATCCCGACAAATACTGTGGACTTGTTGTTGGAAGAATTCTTGTTTCTCGAACGGGGTAAGGAATTTTGGATGCCTGTACAGAAGGGTACCGCACAAGCAATCGCAAGAGATCTGAAAGCCGGCGATGAAATTGTCATCTACTATTTCTACTTGGGAGGGTTTAATGCCAAATCGCTTCATGCAAAACATTCCTCACCGAATAGAGTAGAAAACTTTGAACCCGATGGAATACGGTGGCTCTTCGCTGTCGAAAGGTTTGAAAAACTCGGCTCGAGTTTTCCTCTCATGCTAATTGGGGACGTCATCGAGAGAAACAAGCCAGGCGATATAAAAGACATTTGGGTTGACTCACGACAAGTTAAAGCAAAACTGAAAGCGACGTTTACGGGCAAGTTTCGTGAGGTAACGGGAAAACGGAGGGACATACGAGATTCGTGGCTTGAAAAACAGGGGGCTGGGGGTGCATCTCGGTTAATGCAAAACGAAGGACTTTTTAAGGTCGAAGACAAAGAGTTCTGGATAGTACTGCGGAATCAAACCCGTGAACACTTAACTTCATACGCGAAACAAGGCGACGTAGTGTTCTTGAACACCATACTTGCGGGAGCCGTCAAAACTTCGAAAGGCGTCGAATGGGTGTTTATCTCAGGGGAATACTCAACCTTTTGATCCGCCCAATTGTTTGACTATTGAGTGCGTAAATGCGAGGGTACGGCTCGGCGGACATTCGATTCCAGAGGAGACAATTAAGCGCAGGTACGCGCGTGGAACAAAGAATTTTTTTGAGCTTTATCGGCCCGTTGCAAACACGTGCCGTTTTCTCAATGCGGGAACGAACCCGGCCGCCGAAGTAGCACGGTACAATGACAACGACGGTGAAATTATTTTCGATCAAGAGTTATGGAGTCAGATAAATAAATAGATCAGGCAGATGATCTCTTTGCCCGATTTATGAGGAGATAGATCGTGCAATCGAGCGAGCAGGCCGCGAGGCTCTGCTGATACACAAGCGGGCTGGAAATCCTGTTCCTGTCGAGCGTGACGGCAAGATGGTTATGCTTCAACCTGAGGAGATCGAGGTTTGATGCGGGACTACGTGTCAGTAGCCCGCACGTAAGTAAAGGCGAGCTTGGGTAGGTACCAAGGCGCGCGGTTCAATTCAAGTTGCCAATTGTGAGCGGGCCCTTACTTACGTGCGGGCTACTGATACGGAGGGCTTGTGCACAAGAAACTATGTCCACATACACAGCGAAAATAACCTGGAAAAACGACGCGCCCGATACGTTCACGAAAAACCGCTACACCCGCGGCCATACCTGGTCGTTTGACGGCCGCGTCGATGTGCCCGCGTCTTCATCACCGCATGCCGTGCGACTTCCGTTCTCGGTCGAAGCGGCGGTCGATCCCGAAGAGGCTCTGGTTGCGGCAGCCGCGTCGTGTCATATGCTGACGTTTCTATGGGTCGCGGCGAAGGCGGGATTTGTGATCGACTCGTACGAAGACAACGCGGTCGGTGAGCTGACCGCCGGCGAGGATGGAAAGCAGTGGGTTTCGAGGATAACGCTCGATCCGCAGATCGCCTGGTCCGGCGACTCGAGGCCGGCGGATGAACAAATAACGGACCTGCACAACGAGGCACACGAGGGTTGTTATATTGCGAACTCGATCAAATCGGAGATAGTGGTAACCGGGATCGGTTGACCCGCGCGGGCTTTCCGGATGCTTAGCAGACAGGTTTAACACCAAATTGGAGGAGAGGATGAGATCACGAGCAATCGCACCCCTGGTCATACTAGCCGCAACATCGCTGGCATGTTTTTTCTCGACGAGCAGCACAACTATACGCGGCAAGGTCCACTATGACGACAAGCCTGTCGAAGGTGTCGAGGTCTCATTTGGAGCTGTCGGCGCCGAGTCGAAAGTTACAACCGGCCCGGACGGGAAATTTACTATTACGGCAAAGCATCGGCCGGCCGCGATGCTCCGCGTTAACATCACGAAGCCGGGTTACGGCCAGCGTGAGAAAATAGAGTTCCCTGGTTTCGCAGCGCCGAGCGAGGAGGTCGACATCGAACTGATCGCGATCATCCAGCCGACCCGTCGCTAGTTGCCGCTCTCAATGGCGGCTTGATCATAATGTCATTGCCACCCATCATCGTTGACGACCTTGACCGGGCGATAGATCGTTATGTAAAAGAGCTCGGATTCCGGCTCGAGATGATCAAACCGGCCGACGCACCGCGCGAGGCGCTCTTGTCAGAACCACCTGCGGTAGCGGGTGGTTTAACGTCGCAAGAACTACGATTCATAACTCTCAGGTCGAATAAAGCGCGCCTTCAACCACCCGCTACCGCAGGTGGTTCTGACTGGGTCCGCGGCCGGGCCGGGATGGAGTATCGCGATCTGGTGCCGAACCGGTTGGGCGGAAAGGTGATCGCCTCGCATATTAGGCTGACTGAGGGCGGCGAGGTCCCCGATTACGTCCACTATCACAAGATCGCCCTTCAGATCATCTACTGCCTCAAAGGACGCATCAAGGTCGTTTACGAAGACCAGGGCCCGCCGTTCTGGCTCGAGGCGGGTGATTGCGTGCTGCAGCCGCCCGAGATCAGGCATCGGGTCCTGGAATGCGAGGCGGGTTCCGAGGTTATCGAAGTGACATCGCCCGCTGAGCATGAGACGTGGGTCGAGCATGAGATCACCTTGCCAACGGCCCATTTCAAGCCCGACCGCGACTTTGGCGGGCAGCGGTTCGTGCGTCGAAATGCCGCTGCGAATGCGAGCGGCCACCTGGGCATCGCGGCCGTGACCGGCGCGCGGTTTGATGCCGGGATCTCAAGCGATGTAACAGGCCAGCGAAGCCTCTGGGTAAAACTTGCCGACGGCGAAAGGCTGTCGATCGATCTTTGACAATTTACTGTAACTTAGCCGTCTCGGTTCCGAGTGTAACGGCTGCCTGGCCGCCCCAGTCGCCCTGGAGATTCCCATTTGACTGTATGTCGTAGAGCGCAAAACTGCACTGGCGGCCGCCAAAGCTGGCTGCCGCCACGCTTCCTTTCCAGGTGCCAAAGGCAACACGCGCTTCGTCGGTTTTCCAGTCGAAATCGTAGCCTCCGCCATCTCGTTTGATCGTGAGGGCGCCCGAGTAAGGCTTGCCATCGGCGGTTGTGCCGGTGACGGCATACTTGCCGACGAAGCTGTTCCCTTCGGTGCGACTAGCTTTTTCCATGGCAAAAGAGGTCTCGCCCCACCGGGTAATGCGCCCCTCGAGCGTGCCATCGGATGCGATCCTGTATAGCACGGCTCCGCAGCCTTTGCCCCCGCCCGTTGGAGCAAAACTAACGGCGGCTGCATTGCCTATCTGAACGCCGGCCCCTATTCGGCTTCCCTTCGACGTTGTCCAGCGAAACTCGTATATATCGCCTTTGGGCGCAACGCTGAGAACGCCGGTGTAGGGGTCCGCTCCATTATCTCCCGACCCCTCGACCTTGAAGACGCCTGATATCGAGCGCTCTGCCGGTGTGGGCAGGGCGGTGGGTGTAGCGCTTGAGGTCTCCCGTATCCGTTCTGCAGGCCCACCGCAGGAGGTTACAGCGCATATCAGGCCGGCGAGCGCCGCCACGATCAGCGGCAGTTGAAACGATGGATATGTTCGTGGAAACATCGAACGAACTCTAAACCTATTTCTTTTTGGCGACCTCCGTGCCGAACTTCTTCGAGCCCTTGCCGCCCCATTTGCCATCGAGCGTACCGTCCGGTTTGACCTCATAGCTCACAAAGGCACACTGGTTCCCGCCAAACCCGACAGCGACCTTGTCGCCGGTCTTCACGCCAAAGCCTTCGAAGCTCGAACCCGCCGTCCAGGCGAATGTGTACCCATCGCCGCTCTTGCCGACGGCCAGTTTGCCGTCATATTTCTTTCCATCAGGATTGGTACCGGTGATGTCGTAATTGCCTTCGAGATCACTGCCTTTTGTTCGTACCGCCTTCTCGGTTTCGGCGGAATTCACCCCCCAATATCCGGATTTGCCATCGAGCGACCCGTCCGCGTTGATCTTGTAGAGTACAACGCCGCAGCCGTTGCCGTTTGTGCCCTCGGTATAGGCGACCGCAACCGTATTATCCGTCATCACCCCGACGCCGTCATACGATTGTCCGCCCGAGGCCCACGAGAACTGGTAGACCTCGTCTCGCGGCGTGACCGTGAGGTCGGCCTTATACTGACTGCCTCCATCGACATTGGTTCCGGTCGCGTTATATGCCCCGGCAATGTTCTTCGACACGGCCGGGGCCGCCGGTGTCGCAGGGGCCTGTGTCACGGTATTGCCCGCACTCGTATTTTCGTTTGAAGTGTTTCGGCTGTCGCAGGCCACACCGACGGTCAATAATGCCGCGATAGCAAGTGTGAGGATAAGAAGGGGATTGGTTGGTTTCATATTTCGGCCTCCGACCTCAGATTTGGCATCACCTGGTTGACGACTATAATAGTTCAGGAGCTGCCGTCGCGTCATTTCCCAAATTATGAAATCAAGCCGTCGTGTCGCCGTAATTGCCCTGTTTCTCGCGGTGCTGGCTAGCCAGTCGGCCCCGCAGCAGCCTGTCGGCGATCTGAGGCCGACGGTGATACTAATATCGCTGGACGGGTTTCGATGGGACTACATCGACAAGTACAAGGCGCCGACTCTGACGGCCCTTGCTCGAAACGGAGTTCGGGCTCGCTGGATGATCCCGTCATTCCCGACCAAGACCTTTCCCAATCACTACACCGTTGCCACCGGTCTATATCCTCAAAACCACGGTCTGGTCGAGAACAATGTTTACGATTTCGGTCAGATCTTCACCATGTCGAAGCGCTTCGAAGTCCAGAATCCGCGTTGGTGGTGGGGCGAACCGATCTGGGTGACCGCCGAAAAGCAAGGCCAGATCGCGGCGAGCTATTTTTTTGTCGGAACGGAAACGTTTATACAAGGCGAGGCCCCGACATATTGGCGCACATATAACGGGCGCGTTCCGAATATCATGCGCGTGGATAAGGTGCTCGAGTATTTCGACAAGCCGGCCCGCGAGCGACCTACCATGATCTCGATGTACTTTTCGACAACGGATGACGTCGGTCACGAATTCGGCCCCGAATCTGAAGAAACCAGATTTGCCGTCCTCGAGGCCGATGGGTATATTGAGCGGCTAATGGCCGGGTTGCGAGCACGCAGGATCGATCAGAAAGTAAATGTCATCGTCACTTCAGATCACGGTATGGCCGCGGTCGATCAACGCAACGCGGTCGTCATGGACGATTACTTCGATACCGAAGACAAGCGTCTTGCCGATCCGATAATCGCGACCGGTGAGATCTGGCAGATATTTGCCAAGCCAGACAAGGAAACCTATCTAATAGATCGGCTAAAGAGCATAAAGAATGCCGCTTGCTGGCGAAAGGCCGAGATTCCCGCGCGCCTCCACTACAACACCGGCAGCCGAATTGCGCCGATCGTCTGCTCGGCCGACGAGGGATGGTTCATGACGAGCCGTGAGCGGTACGAAACGCAGAAGAAGAGCGACGACTTTGACAAAACACGCGGCGCCCACGGCTATGACAACCGGTATCCGTCAATGCATGCGACATTCATCGCTCATGGCCCAGCCTTCAAAAGTGGTTTCATCGCCGAGCCGTTTGAGAATGTCGACGTATATAACATAATGGCCCACATTCTTGGCCTAAAAGCCGCAAAGAACGATGGCGACCTCGATCGAGTCCGCAATATGTTGAGGCAAAAAACGGGCCCCGGTAGGCGACAGCGGAACCGGACGTCAGCAGACGGATCTCTGTCAGAACTACCTGCTGTAGCAGGTGGTTGAACCCCTATGACCAAAGACCAGCCTGCCTTGCTAAACCACCCGCCACCGAAGGTGGTTCTGACGGAATCGAAGCGCCCGCTTACCCGGGCGGTTCAGCCTTGATGGTCAACACTGCGATCTCAGGCGGGACCATAAACCGAAACGGAAGTATGCTCGTTCCGATACCGGTCGTAACAAACATATCTACTCCCTTATCGATTACATGCCCTCGCACATATTTCTGCCCATATCCTGATGGAACGACCGGCGCGCCGAGAATGGGAAACCACACCTGGCCGCCGTGCGTATGGGCGGCCAGGATCAGGCGAAGATCGGACGAGATCTGGAATTGACCGGTAAGCATCGGGTGGATGTCAGGACTATGCTGCAGAACGATCAGATCGCCCGGTCCCGTCGTGGAGACGATCTCTTTGGATTCCGCCGCTGTGCGGTACCATCCGCCTTTTAGAGCCAAGTGGTCTTTCATTCCAAATAGACGCAGTCGCTGGCTGTTTCTCTCCACGATAGCGACCTCGTTTTGCATCACGCGGTAGCCCACCCTTGAGAACTCGCCGATAACAGACTCATCCCCGTACCAGCCGTCGTGATTACCCAACACGATGAAAACGCCGAGTGGAGCTTGAAGCCCGGCGAGATTGTCGGCAATAGTGCTCATCGGCATATTGATATCACGCCCATCGACCGCCCCGCCGCCGTATCGTTGTGATGCGTAGTCGCCCAGCAGCACTATGATATCCGCGTTTTGCTCGTTGGTCTTTGCCACGACCTCGCGCAGTTTGGACTCGGTCACCCCGTTCGAACCGCCGTGGATGTCGCCAAGCATCGCGATCCTCAGGCCCTCGAATTCAGGATTCCATTTCTTTATGTGGATGGTTTGCTCGTTAATGACTAGCCGATGTGGCTCAACGAAATAGCCATAGGCGACACAGATGGCGCAAATCGTGGCCCCGATCGCTGTATATTTCAGGAGATTCCATCTATTCATCTGGTGTTACGCAGTCTGTCCCTGAGTCATCGGGGTGTTGGCCCCGCCATCATCCCTTACCCGAAATACTCACTCCATCGGGTATCAACGAGTTTGACGGTTTCCTCATCCGCCGCCACTTCTTTCGGATACCATGGTTTCATCCTGGCGTCGATCACGATAGGGGCGGTGTAGCCGATATGATTGTTCTTTGTTGTAACGGCTTTGGCGAAGATATCTGTCGCCGGATTGAAGCGCGTCCACGTCGCCCATAAGAATTTGTCAGTTGAGCGGGCGAGCTCGATGTCATCATGCATTACGATGACCTGCCATACATCGAGCTTACCGGATTTTGCGATCTTGTCGGCCACGTCCTCGGCGCGTTCGTAAGGCGCGGCTTCGACCACGAGGCAGCCGCCGCAAAAGGCTTCGGCTCGCGTGACACCCGCCGGCAGGTCGCCGCGAAACTCTCGCGTCAATTCCCGTTTGGCGTCGCCAAGCCCCATCAGGATCGCCTTGCTTCCGTGATTGATCTTTCCGCTCGCGTAATCAAGCGTGTCAAAAGCCGTCTGGCTGAATATGAACAGGTCGCGATGCCACTCGACGCGTTCCAGAATGTGTTCAAAAAGCGGCTTGAAATCGCGCAGGTCTTGCGGCGTATCGGTCAACAACAGAAACTTGGTAAGTGTTAACTGGCCCTCGCCCAAGATCCGGAACCCCGCAGAGAGGGCCTCGCGGGCATATCTTTCCTTGACGACTGCCGCCGCGAGTGAATGAAATCCTGTCTCACCATAGCTCCAGAGGTCCCGCACCGCCGGCATAACCACGGGAAATAATGGCGAGAGGAGTTCCTGCAGATAGTCGCCGATAAAGAAATCTTCCTGCCGGGGCTTGCCGACGACGGTCGCAGGATATATCGCGTCTTTGCGATGAAAGACCGCGTCGGCATGAAAAACCGGATAGTCGTGCGTCAGCGAATAGTAACCGTAATGATCGCCAAACGGCCCCTCGGGTCGTCGCGCATGCGGAGGCACGTGGCCGCAGATAGCGAACTCTGCTTCGGCAATAAGGCGGTGCCGGTCGGGGCCAAGGGGGCTGGCCGCCGTCATTATCTTCTGGCCTGCAAGGAGCGATGCGAGCATTAGCTCGGGAACGTCCTCGGGTAGCGGCGCGATAGCGGCCAGCATCATCGCCGGCGACCCGCCCAGAAACACGGTTACCGGCAGCGCCTCGCCCCGCTGCTCCGCTTCGTTGTAGTGAAATCCGCCGCCTTTCCCTATCTGCCAGTGCATTCCGGTCGCCGTCGCACTGTAACGCTGCATCCGGTATATGCCAAGGTTATGCTTATAGCTCGTCGGGCTTTCCGTATAAACAAGCGGCAGGGTATTGAAATGCCCCCCGTCCTCATGCCAGAGCTGTAGAAACGGTAGCTTTTCAAGATCGATGGGCGATTGCCGCGATTCGAGCACAGGAGCGCGTGCTGTTTGTTTGGTGCCGATCTTGCGCGCCGCGAGCGGCAGATCGCGATATTCCCAGAGTTTCTTTGCGGTCGGCGGGAGCAGATTTTCAACCGCGTCCACGGCACGCTTAACAAATTCAAGAGGTCTCGGCCCAAAGGCCAGGTCGATACGCTTTTTCGAGCCGAAAAGGTTCGTTACTACCGGA
>DATLNN010000371.1:0-11137 GCA_035536695.1 Pyrinomonadaceae bacterium
ACGGCCCTCGAGCACGCCGGGTGCGATCACCTCCGGGGCGCCCAGCTCCTTGTTGTACTCGACCTTCAGCGTCGGCACGGTCTCTTTAAGGGCCTTCTCCGCCCTGGCCATGCTCTCGCGAGCGTCCGCGGTTTCCGAAGCTCTGCGATTGAGACTTGAGCGAAATCCCGCTAGCTTTTCAAAAGCCGTTTTGTCGGTTCGAATGTCGTAATTGGGAAATGACAGCCGTTCGCTGCCCGATGAACTTTTCGCCGGAGCAGCAGCGCGCGACGGCTCGGCCCGCGAAAGCACGAAAACGGCTAAAAAGCCTGTAAATGCGAGAATAAAGAACAGGACCGACCGCCGCAGGAGAGAGTTAGAAAATATAGGCATCAACAATCCTCAAATATGTATTAAATATAAGACGAAATCGTCTGATCGCGTAATCAAATCAAGCAATCTATTTAAGATGTAAATCCGGGCCCGCTCGATGGCTTTAAAGTATCGAAAACCAAAAAATTTGGGGCCTTGGGTGCAGAGGGTCTGAAGAGCTTGTACGGTACAATATTAGCGGGCGAATTCACGCTTCCCGAGACCATTGCCCACTATTTAATGACAGCAGAGGTGCAGAAGAAAAAGAACGACGAAGGGTCCGAGAAGATCTTCGGCCCGAGCGGGCTGATCGCGCGCTTTCACAGTGACTACGAATACCGCGAAGGCCAGGTAAAGATGGCCGAGGCAATAGGCCGGGCGTTTGTCGATAAAAAGCACCTTGTCGTAGAGGCCGGAACCGGAACCGGCAAAACGCTGGCATATCTGATACCCGCGATCAATGAGTCGATACGCACAAGAAAGCGCGTCGTGATCTCAACCGGAACAAAAAATTTACAAGAACAGTTGATGGACAAGGACCTTCCGTTCCTGCAGAAGATCCTGCCAAAGAAGGTCTCGGCAGCCTATATGAAGGGTCGAAACAACTACGCGTGTCTCTATCGCCTTCACAAGAGCGGGGATCAGCCGATCTTGGACGGAATGACGGACATCGACCATTTTCGAGACGTTGTCGACTGGTCGCGCGAGACCAAGACGGGCGATCGTGCGGAATTGACAGATCTGCCCGAAAACCTTTCGTTTTGGAACCGGGTCAACGCCCGGAGCGACATCTGTATCGGGCAAAAATGCCCTGAATATGAGCCCTGTTTCATTACGCGCATGCGTGCGGGCGCCGAGGCGGCCGATATCGTTGTCGTCAACCACCACCTGTTCTTCGCCGATCTGAACGTGCGCGGCAACCAGTTTGGCAAGGTAATTCCCGACTACGGGGCAGTGATCTTTGACGAGGCCCACCTGATCGAGGACATTGCGGCTGATTATTTCGGTTTCCAGGTCTCGAATTTCCGTATCGACGAGCTCGTGCGAGACGCGAACGAGCTGCCGATACATGATGCCATCGCGACGACTGGAATAATGAAGACGTCGGCGCGTATCGCAGGTTTCTCAGAACAATTCTGGGCCAGATTCTCTCAGGCCCGGGCCCAGGAAGGGCGATTTCCGCTTCTGCCAGACGCTTTTAGGATTAGATCCACCGTTGGCGAAGACCAGCCAACCGCCCTGGGCGAGGCGTATGACGCGCTCGATGACGCTCTCCACCGGCTCGAAGCTAATATCGATGTCTATTCCGACAAAATGCCCGAGGCCGAAAGCGTCGTACGCCGCATCCGCCAGACACGTTTCGATCTCGGATTTATTGTGAAGCAAGCCGATAGCAACTTTGTATATTGGCTCGAGCGACGCGGGCGAGGGGTCTTTCTGCAGGCATCACCCGTCGATGTATCGGAATTACTCAGAGAGAAACTGTTTGACAAGGTAGATAGCTGCATCCTTACCTCGGCGACGCTGGCGACAAACGGCAGCTTTAACTTTATCCGTGACAGGTTGGGCCTGAAGGCGGGCAAAACTGATTCGCTCGTGGCACCCTCGTCGTTTGACTATGAACGCCAGGCGATCCTATACCTGCCGCGCTCAATGCCCGATCCGCGAGCGCCGGAATTTACGCAAAGCGCGGCCGCCGAGATCGCTCGTATTCTTCATATCACTCATGGCCACGCATTTGTTCTCTGCACAAGCAATTCGTCAATGACGGCATTATATGAGCTTGTCTCATCTCGGGTGGGCTATCCGTGCCTTATTCAAGGCTCTATGTCCAAATCCGGACTGCTCGATAGATTTCGCGATACGCCCAACGCCGTACTGTTTGCCACGTCCAGCTTTTGGCAGGGCGTCGACGTACGCGGGCAACAGCTCTCGTGCGTCATTATCGACAAGCTCCCCTTTGCCGTTCCCAGTGACCCCATCGTACAGGCCCGCAGCAAATTCATCGATGAGAACGGCGGCCGTTCGTTCTTCGACTACAGCGTCCCCCAGGCCGTGATATCGCTAAAACAAGGCGTAGGCCGCCTCATCCGGAGCACGTCCGACCGAGGCGTCATCGCCATTTTAGACCCGCGTCTGCGGACAAAATCGTACGGCCGGGATTTTCTTTCTTCTTTACCGAGAATGCGAATTACCGCCGAACTGGACGAAGTAGCAAAGCTTCTCGACCCGGGCGAATGAGGTGGCGGCCGGTTGACCTGATCGAGACCCTCTTTTGTACAAACGCTCGTTAGCAAGCGCGAAGGGCTGTCGTATTGATCTATGGCATAATCGAATCTTCGCGTCCCGATTTACGATGCAGGAAAGCCTCGATAACGCAACCACCAAGCTGGCACATGTCCTGTTTATGGACATCGTCGGCTATTCGAAGCTGCCGACCGACGATCAGAGGAGAGTTTCTACAAGGTTAAAAGATATCGTTCGTGCGACACCACAGGTGAGCGGCGCACGGAACGAGGACGAACTGATCAGCCTGTACACCGGGGACGGTATGGCGCTCGTATTCTTTGGCACGCCGCTCATGCCGGTGGAGTGCGCCGTTGAGATCAGCCGGGCACTTAAGCACAACCCTGATATTGGCCTTCGGATGGGCGTCCACAGCGGACTTGTGCAGCTGGTCATGGACGTCAACGATAAGCTGAACGTCGCCGGCGGAGGTATCAATACCGCCCAGCGGGTAATGGATTGCGGCGGTGACGGCCATATTCTCATCAGCCGTCGGGTGGCGGATGACCTGGAGCAATTTCGCAAATGGCGAGAGATGCTTCATGATCTGGGCGAAACGCGGGTAAAACACGATCAGCCGATCCACGTCGTAAACTTGTACGACGACGAGGTCGGCAATCCCGAACTTCCATGCCCGTTTCGCGAAAAGTCGCGCGAACGACGTTCATTCAGTCCAGTATTGATCGCCGCAGCCCTCGGAGGCCTGGCATTAGCTATCGCGGCCGCCGTCGGATTTTTATATTTTGGCGGGTTCCGTGGCCCGAACGAAGCTCCGCCGGTAGGCCTTCGACCTGAATCCGATTTCATCGCGATCTTCGAACGCAAGCGAGACGCCTGGATCGAGCGCATTTTTTCGGCCCAGGCACCCAGCGGCGGGATCAAGGCCTCGCCTTCGGACAAGGACATCACTCACCAGGGCTGGGCGACTGCCCAGTGCGTGGCCGCCGTACTTGAAACAGGTGCGAACATTCAACCCCACGTGCCCAAGATACGGAAGGCGTTCGAATACATTGACTCCGAGCGCCGCAAGACCCCGACCGACGGCTGGAGCCTTTATGGAAACCCGAATGACATCTACACAATAACCGAGGTTGGCGCGTGGATAACTCTCGCGTATATAAAATCCGTCGATGCGAGATCGCCGGTCTGGGCCGAAACAGAGCTGCCCGCTGTGATCGACAAAATAGAACGGGAGCTTTCGTTGACCGTGAAACGACAGGACAGCGATGGCGGATTTCGTCCGATCATCGACGAAGATCCCGATTTTTCGAGAACGTATTCCACCGCGATCGCCCTGTGGAGCTTGATCGAGGCGCGGCGCTCGGAACGCACTTTTTCCCGGGTCGGCAACCGTTATGACGAGAACATACGACGCGCGATAAACTGGCTGATGCGCACCTATCGTGAAAAACAGGGCTGGGTACAGAACCCAAATCGAATGGGCCAGACGACGCGATTTGACGGCCTGACGGCCCAGACCTTGTATATCCTGTCGCGGGCCGCGGGTATAGATGCTTTCTCATATGTGAGCAATGAGCATACGTACAAGCTGGCCCAGTCGGAGCTTGTGTCCCATACGGATCTCGCCGCCCGCTCCATCGAAAAAGACAACAGCAGCATTCCCGACGGCGACGTCCGCTTTACCGGTACCAATTTTGTCGCCGAGGGTTCGACGTTTCTATGGTTTCCGTGGGTACTGCTCGAGCTAGCGGTCCTCTCGACCGACAACAGCTTGCCGTCCGCGAGCCGCGACGAGGCGGCGAAACTTCGCCTGGAGATACTCAACACCAACGCCGACCGGCTGGATACCTATGTCGAGGCTGGAAATTTCTCTTACATCATGGCGGAAAACCTATTCTGCGTCTCCGCTTATCTAAAACAGGTCACGAGCGTAAAATAGCTCTATGTCTGGATTCTTTGAAGTAATGATCGAACGCAATTTCTCGTCGGCCCACCAACTTCGCGGCTATAAGGGAAAGTGCGAAAATCTGCACGGGCACAATTATAAGATCGAAATATTTGCCCGCGGCGAAGAATTGAACAACATTGGCCTGCTGATCGATTTTGGCGATCTCAAATCGGCGGCGGACGAGATCGTAAGATACCTCGATCATCGGAACCTCAACGAACTGCCGCCGTTTGATGAAGAACTAAATCCGTCGGCGGAAAACCTGGCGCGCTATTTTCTTGAGTATTTGAACACCCGCGTCGCCGACGAGCGAGTCCGAGTGTACAAAGTCAGGTGCTTTGAAACGCCGACCAGTGTCGCGACGTATCAGCTCGACTAGCTCGCATTTGCAATATGAACCCGGCTGAACGAAAACGCCGTGCCGCCGTGCTGCGCATATCGCGAAAGATCCATCGCACGACCGGTGCGTTGCTCTTCGCGTTTTTCTTTTTGACAGCTGTCACAGGTCTATTGTTGGGCTGGAAAAAACACAGCGGCGGCTACATCCTGGCCGATACGGCAAAGGGTAAGTCGAGCGACCAGAACGATTGGCTTTCGATCTCTGTTTTGACGGAGCGGGCGGATCAGATCGCCCGGGAAAGGATCGATCCCAATATTTCGACCGAGCTCGACAGGATCGATATACGCCCGGACAAGGGTATCGTCAAGTTCGTCTACCTCAATAATTATTGGGGCGTCCAACTCGATATGACCACTGGCGAGCTGCTTCAGATCGAGCGGCGACGGTCGGACTTTATCGAACGCGTTCACGACGGCACCGTGCTCGACCTCTGGTTCGGTGTCGATGGAGGTTATCTAAAATTGGCCTACACCTCGGTTCTTGGTACCGCGCTCCTCATCTTCACGATCACCGGTTTTTGGCTTTGGCTTGGTCCGATAGAATTTCGCCGACATAGCCGCAGGACGATCGGGCTAAAGAATTGAAACACGTCCGGTCCGTGCTGTATTCTGAATCCACCTCGTGAAGCGGTATGAGAGATCACGTTTTTAGTTTGCTGCTTACCGTCTTATTCTGCACATTTGCTTTTGGCCAACCCATCGACTTGACCGGCATCGTCAGCGATACCAGCGGCGCGGCTGTGCCAAATGCCGACGTGAAGTTGATCACATCGCAGCAGATCGTTCTCGCCGCGACTAAAACCGACGCTCAAGGTCGCTACTCGTTCGACAACGTAGCTGACGGTTCATATGTAGTCGTCGCCTCGCGAAGCGACTTCAGCGCCAGGAGCCTTGCAGTAAACATCGGCGCCGTCCGGCCCCTTGTTGTCGACCTCCAGTTATCGATAAATCAACTGAGCGAAGAGGTCACGATCACGGCCGAGACAGGCCTCGCTGAGGAACTGGTGAAAATTCCGCAGCAGATCAACGTAGTGACCGAAGACTCGATCCGCAAGCGGACCACCGGCGTCCTGGCACAGGTAGCCGATGAGGAAACCGGCGTCTCGCTGCAACGCACTAGCCCCACGATCGGGGCTGTCCTTGTGCGCGGTCTGACCGAAGTCGGCGTTTATGTCGATGGTATACGCTACACAAATTCGACCCAGCGGGGCGGCATCAATACCTTCTTTAACCTCAATGATCCTTCGGGATTGTCTTCGGTGGAGATCCAGCGCAGCCCAAATACCGCTCAGTTCGGTTCGGACGGCCTGGGCGGCAACGTCCAGCTGCTCTCGCGTCAGCCAGCTTACGGATTTGAGACCCCTAGATGGAATGGTGAGTTCAATCCTTATTTCACTTCCGCCGACACCTCTTTTGGCGGCAACGCGCTTATGGGCTACGGCACGAAGCGATTCGGCCTTCTCGGAAATGTATTTTCTCGACGCGTAAATACCCTGCGTCCCGGCCGCGGAATAGACAGCCACTCGTCTATAACTAGATTTCTTGGGCTGCCGAGCAATATGATCGGCAGCGATCGCCTGGCCGACACGACGTTTACACAATATGGGGCGAACTTTCAGGTAAATTACGCCGTTCGCGAGGACCAAAACCTGAGCTTTCGCTATCAGCGAAGCCAGCAGGACGGCGGCAAACGTTATGATCAGCTCCTGGGCGGCGACGGCAACCTCATCGCCGAACTCAAGAACCTGATGCTCGATTTCGCCTACGTACGGTATTACAGGCAGGGCTTTGGATTCTTTGATAACTTATCTGCGACCGTGTCCTACAACAGCCAGCGCGAGGAACGGATCAACCAGGGCGGCCAGGGAAATCCGCTTGCGGCGATCACCAACGATAAGGAGCGGACGACCTCGTACGGGGTGGGTTTCTTCCTCGACAAGGCCTTTGCCGGCAATAACTTTCTTGTCGGTGCTGATCATTACCACGACAGCGTGACGGCCCCTTCCTTTAGCACCGATCCGGCTATGCGAGTCGTTACGCGCGTTCGGCCACGCGTCCCCAACGGCTCAACCTATGATCTGACCGGCGTTTATGTGCAGGATGTATTTGAAGCGATCCCCAATCGGCTTCGCATCAGCAGTGCCTTGCGATACAACGTCGGCCAGTATAGTTCGCGGGCGGCGGATGCGCCCGTTGTTAACGGCGAGCCGCTGTTTCCGGATGATTCGGCACGATTCAAGGATTATTCGGGCCGCATCGGCGCTACCTTCACTATAATTGACGAGCTGAATCTTGCGTTCAATTTCTCCCGGGGATTCCGGGCACCAAATATTACGGGTCTAGGGGGCCTCGGCCTGGTCGGTGTCGGTTTCCAGGTCTCGACCGCCTCGGTCGCGAATCTGGGAGCGACCATTGGATCGACCGCGGACACTGCGGCAGCCTCGACCGGCGTCCCGGTTTCCCCTCTCCGCTCAGAGATCAGCAACAATTATGATGTTAGCCTCCGTTTCAAGAACCGAAGATTTAGTGCGAATTTTGTAGGATTTGTTATCGATTATGGTGACACGATCGCGCGTCAAACGTTGATCATGCCCCAGGGAGCGGTCGGAAGGAGCCTCGGCAGCCAGGTCATTACAAGCCAGAATGCTAATGGAGCTGTCTTTGTCCCGCTTTCCACATCTCCAGTCCTCGTTCAAGCGAACTTTGGCGACACACGGATCAAAGGTACGGAGCTGAATTTTGAGTATCGCTTTGCAGAAGCCTGGACCGCGGCCGGCAACCATTCGTACGTCCATGCGGCGGACAGGATCACTGGAGCGGCCCCAAATCTCGGCGGCGGCGGCATCCCTCCTCAGCTTGCGTTTCTCAGGCTCCGCTATCAGCCTCGCGGTAAAAGCTACTGGATCGAGGCATATACAAATATGGCGGACCGGCAGGATCGGCTCTCGACGCTGGATATCGCCGACCGCCGTACCGGCGGGGCACGCACCCGAACGCAGATCGGAAACTTCTTCCGCCGTGGAGCCTGCATCCGCGGGTTAACCTCCGTCGGCACAAACGGGCAATGCGGCAGCGCGGGCGGCACGCTGATCTCGACGGGCGAGACGCTCGCACAGGTCCAGAACCGCGTTCTGCCCATCGGAGCGACGGTCAACGGCGTGCTTGTCGTAAACAACGACACGGCCGTGCCTCTCTTTACCGCGATCCCCGGGTACGCGTTGTTCAACATTCGCGGGGGGTATCGCTTTGCCGAGAATCACGAGATAAGCGCGGATTTCGAGAACATCGGCGACAAAAGTCACCGAGCTCCCGGTTGGGGCATCGACGGGCCGGGCCGCAGCTTCACGTTGCGTTATCAGTACAGGTTCTAAGAGGCGTACGAGCTCAAGTCGAAAGCCAAAGTCCAAGCTAACGTTCCACATTAGCCTTGGACTTTGGACTTTTAGAGAATGGTCGGGGCGAGAGGATTCGAACCTCCGACCTCACGGTCCCGAACCGTGCGCGCTACCAGACTGCGCTACGCCCCGTCATGCAAGATACTGAGTTTAGGTTATCGGTTTGAGGGTGTCAAACGTTACTTCCGGTTTGGTCGGCGTTCGGCACAACCTCATCGATGACATCCTCGACCGTACGCGATATCTCACGCCGCGACTTGATGAGCTCAAAGATGATCGGCAGTATCGAGAGAAATACGACCACAATGACGACCTTGTCGATGTGGTCTTCGAGCAGAAAATTTTCGATGCCGAACACGTTTCGAACAAATTGCTCGACCAACCCGCCCAGAAAATAACCCGCCAGGAGCATGCTGGTAACCCATGCCAATCCGCCGATGACGTTATAAAAAACAAATGTCCGGTACGACATTTTTGCCGCACCCGCGACGATCGGCGCGAATGTGCGCACGATCGGCACAAAACGCGCGATGATGATCGTCTTACCCCCATGCTTTTCATAAAAATCATGGGCCTTTCTAAGGTGTTTCGGATTAAAGAATCTCGACTTCGGTTTCGTGAAGAGGGCCTCGCCCGCTTTCTTGCCCGACAGGTAGCCGACCGCGTCTCCAACTACCGCGGCTACAAACAATGTGACCATCAGGATCGCAAGATTTAGCTTGCCGGCCGCCGCAAATAACCCCGCGACCACGAGCAGCGAATCCCCCGGTAGAAAAAACCCGATAGCAAGCCCCGTCTCGGCAAAGACGATCGCAAACAAACCCAAATACACCCAGACGCCCAGCTTGAGCAGCATCCAGTCGATCAGGATCTTCGGATTGAGATAATCCTTGAGCTGGTACAGAAGATCTATAATGGAATCCATAAAAAAGGACTGCACAGTGCAGAATCCCGCGTGTAAGCAAGGGGCGTAACATCCAACTTAGCCTCAAGCCCTTGCTGACGCGCGTTCTTACTATTTCGGACCTTGCCACCCGTGGTCGCCGATCAATGGGACAAAGGCGCACGGGCCGAAATTTTCTTTCCTCGTACCTGTCTGGGTCCGAGTCACGCGAACCAGATTCTGCTTTTTCTGATCGGCCCCGATCGGTATGACGAGTCGCCCGCCGACCTTGAGCTGCTCGACCAGCGGAGCTGGAATGTCGGGCCCGCCGGCTGCAACCAATATCGCGTCGAATGGTTTGTATGTGTCCCAACCCTCGGTGCCGTCGCCGGCCTTTAGGGTAACGTTTCGGATCCCGAGTAAGGTGAGGCGACGATTTGCTTCCTCAGCCAGATTGTTCAGCCGCTCGATAGCGAAGACTTTCCGTGCCAATGACGCCAAGACCGCCGTCTGATAACCGGAGCCCGCGCCGATCTCGAGTACTTTCTCCGTTCCCGTCAATTCGAGCAGCTCCGTCATTCGCGCAACAATGAACGGCTGTGAGATCGTTTGTCCGCCCGCTATGGGCAGGGCGTTGTCCTTGTACGCTTGTGACTTTATCGCCGCGGGCACAAACAAGTGACGCGGCAAGGCGGCCATCGCTTCTAGAACACGATCATCCGCTATCTTGTAATGCCCGCGAAGCCAATCGACCATGGCCAGGCGCTGCAGCGTCATTTCGTCTGTGAGGTTTGGACGCGAGGCGGTACCGTTCATCAATTTGTGTTCCAACCGTTGAGAGCTTCGACAGCCGGGTGGTTGGTCAGATCGCTTCGCATCGGCGTTACCGAAACATAGCCTTCGTCGATAGCCTCAAAATCAGTGCCACCCTCGGCCCTGAAACCCTCGCGAACCTCGCCAATCCAATAATATAGCTTTCCGCGCGGATCAATATGCTCACTGATCACCGGCCGCGCGCTCTTAAATCCCTGCTTTGTGATGCGAATTCCGGTCGGTACGCCTTTGGGAATATTAACGTTCAGAAGCGTCCATTTAGGAATACCCTCGGCAAGAGCCTTCAGGGTTACTTGCTGTGCGATCTTAACCGACTCGGAAAAATCGGGGTTTGTGTAAACCGTCAGGCTGAAGGCTATTCCGGGAACCCCCAGGATAGTCGCCTCCATGGCCCCGGCGACCGTTCCGGAGTACGTCGCATCATCGCCCAAATTTGCTCCGTGGTTTATCCCGGAACAACAAATGTGAGGCCGCTCGTCCGCCGGCAGGATCCGATTCAACGCGAGCGTCACACAATCCGTTGGCGTTCCGTCAACCGCCCAATGCCGTTCGTCTATGCGCCGGATGCGAAGAGGGCGGGCGAGCGTAAGGCTGTGGGCCGCTCCGCTCATTTCAGTCTCGGGCGCCACGACATAGACATCGCCGACCTCTCGCAGACCAGCCTCAAGCGCCTCTATCCCATCGGCATTATATCCGTCGTCGTTCGTTATGAGAATGCGTGGTCTGGTCAAGGTATGTGAATGGTCCGGACCTTACTTAGAGATTCGAGAGTGAGAAACTGAGAAAGTGAGAAGTGAGACGGTGAGCGAGCGAGAGATTCGGCTCTCACTTTCTCACTTTCTCACCTTCTCACTTTCTTCAAGACTACCGATTTTGTCCCATCGGCGGACGCGCCGGGCCGGTTCCGCTGCCCGCGCCCATCGGCCGCTGCTGGCGGAAACGCCGTCGGTTGCGCTTGCGTGCGTTCACCGATTTGAGCTTCGCCTTTTGGCTGGGAGGTATAAAGTGGGCGTGCTTTTTCAGATCTTTAATGATCTCTTCACTGATAACCTTTCGCTTGAATCGCCGCAGGGCTGATTC
>DATLNN010000372.1:0-3291 GCA_035536695.1 Pyrinomonadaceae bacterium
GGGCAACTTTGTTCACCTGACCGACGGGATGAACAAGCTGCAGATCTATGCCAAAAAGGAAACGTTCTCGCTTGTCAGGAACGACGCGGAATGCACAGTCGACGGCGCGAACGGATGGGCCGCGTGGCAGCTGCTCGATCATGGCGATTTCATCGGCGCTGACGGCTATCTTTTCATAACAAATACAGGCGAGCTGACCGTGCATGTCGAGAAGCTGCAATTCCTGGCCAAGGCGATGCTGCCGATGCCGGATAAAATGCATGGCATTGCCGATGCCGAGATACGTCAGCGTCAGCGGTACTACGATCTGATCGGCTCGTCGCTCGCGGTCGAGCACGACGGGCTGACGACGCGTGAGGTTTTTGAGCTGAGGGCGGGGACGATATCGAGCCTGCGCCGGTTTCTCGAGGACCATGGCTATGTCGAGGTCGAAACGCCGATGCTGACGCCAAAGGCGACGGGTGCGGCGGCGACGCCATTCGAGACTCACCACAACGCGCTCGACATCAAGCTCTACGCACGCATTGCCCCGGAGCTGTATTTGAAACGGCTCGTCGTCGGCGGGTTTGAAAAGGTCTATGAGCTGAACCGCAATTTTCGTAACGAGGGCATCTCGTACAAGCACAACCCGGAGTTTACGATGCTCGAATTCTATTGTGCCTACATGGACGTCGAGGGCATGATGGATTTCTGTGAGCAGATGCTGCAGGAATCGGTGCGGAAGGCGACCGGCGGGCTCGTCGTCGAGTACGAGGGACACCAAATCGATTTCGGCAAGTTTGAGCGCGTTACCATGCGCGACGCGATAGCAAAGTACAAGCCGGGGGCGCCGATCGACGACAACACGATGATCGGGATGTTTGACGAGTTTGTCGAGCCCAATCTTATTCAGCCCACTTTCATCGTGGATTTTCCGAAGTCTATCTCGCCGCTTTCTAAGGCGTCGCCCGACAATCCGGCTATCGCTGAGCGGTTTGAGCTGTTCATCAACAAGATGGAGATCGCCAATGGTTTTAGCGAGCTGAACGACCCGCGCGAGCAATACGAACGCTTTGTCGACCAAATGGCCGAGCGAGAACGCGGCGACGAGGAGGCGATGGTGCTTGACGAGGACTACATACGCGCCCTTTCGTATGGGATGCCGCCGGCGGCCGGCATCGGGGTCGGCATCGACCGGCTGGTGATGCTGCTGGCGAATAAACACTCCATTCGCGATGTGATCTTGTTTCCACATATGCGTCCGGAAAGGAAGACCTCTGCCGCAGAAGGCACAGAGAGCACTGAGAAAAATTGAGAGTCGCTCTCTACACCGTTTTTGCTCTCGTTGCTTTTGCATTCAACTCCATACTCTGTCGACTCGCCCTGCGGGGCGACGAGGCGGACGCGGCGAGCTTTACAGGCGTCAGGCTCGTATCGGGGGCGATAACGCTTCTCGTCATAAGCTACCTTTCAAAACGAAAGGTCAGCTACTTTTTTACTCGGTCAAAAACCAACGCCGGAAAAGGGAATTGGCCCGCCGCAATTTACCTGTTCGCATACGCGATCTGCTTTTCGCTCGCCTACCTTCAATTAACGGCCGGAACGGGAGCGCTGATCCTGTTTGGATCGGTGCAGCTGACAATGGTCGCTGTTTCGCTCGTCCGGGGTGAGCGGCCGCGAACCCTAGAATGGCTCGGACTGGGGACCGCTCTGTTCGGTCTTGTTTATCTCGTTCTGCCCGGTCTTGCGTCGCCGCCGCTGAATAGCTCATTGCTGATGGCGGCCGCCGGTGCAGCGTGGGGGCTCTATACCCTGCGTGGCCGCGGCAGCGGGGATCCGCTTGCTGATACAACGGGTAATTTCGTTCGCACTCTGCCATTCGCGGCCATCGCCGTTATTGCTTTCCTGCCAAATCTACATCTTTCGAATCGCGGCATCATGCTCGCCGTCCTATCGGGCGCAGTGGCATCAGGCATCGGCTACACCGTCTGGTACGCTGCGCTCAAGCATCACACGGCAGCGCGGGCGGCCGTCCTGCAGCTGGCGGTGCCCGTCCTGACCGGGGTGATCGGCGTCATCTTTCTAACGGAGGCTGCCTCTCAGAGGCTGGCCATCGCCGCCGCCCTGATACTAGGCGGGATCGGGCTGACGATCCTTGGCAGAAAGCGATCATAAAAACCTCAACGATTTACTAAAAGTTTTACCCAATCCGAGCGTGTCGCGGCCGACCATATGATAAGAGTCGTTGCCGCGGTGCTCGCTCTTGCCTTGCCAGCCGCCTTGTTCGTGAAGAGTGGCAAAGCGCAGAACATCGCGGCCATAGCGGTAATTCACTTCGTCTATGATCTTGGCGAGGGTGTGCCGGCGCTCAAAGTCGCGGCGCTCGATCAGGCGGTTTGATATCTCGTGCGTTGGCATGAGGCCGCTGAGTATGATGCCGGCCTTTCGATACTGCAGGCCCGGGCGGTAGACATGGCCGAGGCACTCGGCTACCCAGCGGTAGATCTCGCTCGTTACATCGGAGTAATAGACAGACCGATAGACGTGCTTCTGAAAATAGGCGTAGGGAACCGGCCGGAACCTGTCCGTGTGCAAAAATACGGCGACGGTGCGTGTCGCCAGCCCGTTCCAGCGCATTTTCTCGAGAGCACGAGTCGTGAAATGAAATATCGCGTCCTTGATCTCTGTTAGGTCGGTCATTGTCCTGCCGAAGGTGCGTGTGTGCGAGATCGACTTGTTGCCGCGCTCGGTGACCTCCATTGAAAGGCAGGGGACTCCGTTAAGCTCAAGCACGGTGCGGGCGCCGAACTGGTTGAGGTAACCGCGCACCATGTCGGGTTCTGAGTTTTTCAGCTCGTAAGCCGTGTTTATTCCGTGGCCGCGCAAGTGAAAGGCCGAGCGAGGGCCAATTCCCCATATGTCACCAACCTCCGTGTTTTTTAGCGCTAGATCGATCCAGGGCGAGTCATATAGGTCGAGAACGCCGTTGGCCTTGGCGGACTTTTTGGCGATATGATTTGCGAGCTTGGCGAGTGTCTTAGTGCGTGCAACGCCGACTGAGACCGGGATCTTGGTGCTCTCAAATATCGTGTCCTTGATGTGCCGGCCCATGTACGTGAGCTTGTCCGGCACGCCGACGTCGATGAACGCCTCGTCGATGGAATAAAGCTCCAGTTTATTGGCACCGACGTCCTCGGTCAGGACGTTCATTACCCGGTGCGAGTACTCGTAATAGAGGGCATGGTTGCACGAGATGACAGCTGTGTTGTGACGCTCCAGCAGGTCGCGGTATTGAAAGTAGGGTGAGGCGTT
>DATLNN010000373.1:0-3328 GCA_035536695.1 Pyrinomonadaceae bacterium
GGCCGCACAGTGAATGTTTGGAGCATTGATATTACCAACGACAAGGGCAAACTTGTCTGTACGTCTCGAATTACGATCTTGATGCAAAAACGGGCGGCGTTATGAGCTGTATGAGCTCCTCTTCAGATGCATAGCTTTCTCAGAAACCTGATAACGGAATGGCGTCGATTGAAACTACCTGTCGAGGAAGATGTGGTTGTGGTCGGCGTCTCAGGTGGAGCCGACTCCGTCAGCCTGCTGCTCGCGCTTGATCATCTACGGCTCGCCAAAAAGCTTGATGTACGCATCGTCGCCGCGCATTTCAATCACCGTCTTCGCGATGGAGAGAGCGACGCTGATGAGGAATTTGTACGCGCTTTGACTACTGAGCGGAAGATCGAATTCGCCGCCAGACGAGCGGGAGCCCTCGATCAGGGCAACCTCGAACAGAACGCCCGCGCCGCCCGATATGATTTCCTCAGGCAGGTAGCCGAAGACGTTAACGCCTTCGCGGTCGTCACCGGCCATACGATCAACGATCAGGCCGAGACATTCCTCATGAACCTTCTCCGCGGCAGCGGACCCGAAGGGCTGTGCGGAATGAAGACCGTCAGGCCGATAGTCGAAGGACCGCCAAAGGGCGCTGACGGCTGCGAAATTCCAGATGTTGAGAGCGACGAAGTAGGCCCACTGCTCTTTCCCACCTCGCCCTTGCTCGTGCGGCCGCTGCTTTCCTGGGCAAAACGGGGCGATACGGAGGAGTTTTGCCGGCACGCCGGCGTGTCGTATCGGTACGATTCGATGAACGAAGATACCGCGTTTCGGCGGGTTAGGATCAGAAAAATACTGATCCCGCTCCTCGAGGACATGAACCCAAACATCATCGAAACTATCGCCCGCACGGCGACACTTCTCCAGCATGTCGGTGATATTTCGGCCCGGCCCGACCGATCAGGGCCGGCTGGCGAATTGAAATTGGGCGACCTTCGCGAGTTTACTGTGGAGCAACGCCGTGATGAGATCCGGAGTTGGCTGAGGGCCCGGCGGGGGACGAACCGGCGATTGCAACTGAAACATATAGAAGCGATAGAGCGTTTGGTGTTGAGTGAGAAGAGCGGCCGCATTGCCGAGCTGCCGGGCGGGCGCGTCGTTAAAACGGCGGGCAAGCTCGTTTATGAAGAAAATAAGGTTGAAAATTAGAGCATTGACATCTAGAATCGAAGGTTGGCGTTTTGGAACGCTTGGGGCGGCGGCCATTTGGCACAACGCGCGTTGGTAATTGCTCATCAAAACACCATTAAGTAACTTCCGCGGGGAAGAAGTTGATCCGGAGGCTATATATTGAGTTCTAAGGCAAAACAAGTCCTGTTGTGGTTGATGATAATTTCGAGCGCTCTCGTTTTCGTCTACTATCTGCAGACAAAGCAAACAACGCCGCCAAAGGAATTGTCCTTTGACGAAGCGCTTACGCAGATAAAAAACAAGGACATTAAGGAAATCACGATCAAGCAGGACACGCTTGAGTTGACGGATAAAACCGATCGGAAGTTTTCGGCCAAGCTCGACGCCAGCGATTCGACCCGCAAAGAGATCTACGCTGCCAAAGAGGGCACGGACACTAAAGTCAAACTCGAGCAGCCGTCGAGCGGCCTGGGATGGCTGGTCTTGATCAACGCCCTGCCGTTCATTCTGCTAATGGGCTTTCTCGCCTTCACCTTGCGTCAAATGCAGGCGGGCGGCAACAAGGCTCTGAGTTTTGGCAAATCCAAGGCTAAATTGCTCAATAACCAGCAGAAACGGGTCACGTTTAAGGACGTTGCCGGCGTTGACGAGGCTAAAGAAGAACTGCAGGAAATAATCGAATTTCTCAAGGACCCGCAGAAGTTTCAAAAACTGGGCGGAAAGATCCCTAAGGGCGTGCTGATGGTGGGCCCTCCTGGAACAGGTAAAACTCTGCTTGCCAAAGCGGTCGCAGGCGAGGCGAACGTGCCCTTTTTCTCGATCTCGGGCTCCGATTTTGTCGAAATGTTTGTCGGCGTGGGCGCTTCGCGCGTTCGCGACCTTTTTGAGCAGGGCAAAAAGAACGCTCCCTGCATTATCTTCATCGACGAGATCGACGCCGTCGGCCGCCATCGCGGTGCAGGCCTGGGCGGCGGACACGACGAACGCGAACAGACGCTCAACCAATTGCTTGTCGAAATGGATGGTTTTGAGTCGAATGACGGCGTGATCCTTGTCGCCTCGACAAACCGGCCGGACGTACTCGATCCGGCATTGCTTCGCCCCGGGCGATTTGACCGCCGCGTCGTAGTCGGCCGGCCGGACGTCCGCGGACGCGAAGGCATCCTGAAGGTCCATACTCGGAAGATCCCGCTCGACGAGGCCGTCGATGTGAATGTCATCGCCCGCGGCACACCCGGATTCACGGGCGCCGACCTGGCCAATATTGTGAACGAGGCGGCCCTGAATGCGGCCCGTTATAACAAGAAAGTCGTCTCGATGAATGACTTTGAGATCGCCAAGGACAAGGTCATGATGGGCGCCGAACGTAAGAGCATGGTCATCTCTGACGAGGAAAAACGGATCACCGCCTATCATGAGGCGGGGCATACGCTCGTCGGCTTGAAGGTGCCAAATGTCGACCCCGTTCATAAAGTGACGATCATTCCGCGCGGTATGGCCCTCGGCGTAACGATGTATCTGCCCGAAAAAGATCGGCTCAGCGCGACCAAGGAATACTTGCTTGGCAACATCGCGATGTCGATGGGTGGGCGTATTGCCGAGGACATGTTCATTGGTAGCATTACGACAGGTGCCGCGAACGATATTGAAAAGGCCACGGAGATCGCCCGCTCTATGGTCTGCGAATATGGCATGTCAGATCTCGGACCGTTGACGTTTGGCAAAAAAGAGGAGCAGATCTTTTTGGGCCGCGAGATCTCGCAGCATCGCGACTATTCTGAGGATACGGCCATTAAGATCGACCAAGAGGTTCAACGGATCGTTCGCGAACAATATCAGCGGGCTGAGGAAATTCTTAACGATAACCGGGAATCGCTGATCCGCCTGGCCGAAGCGTTGCTCGAATTCGAAACGCTCGATAGCGTACAGATCCGCCGAGTCGTCGCGGGCCTCCCGCTTGACGGCGACAGCTCGACGAGTACGGATAAGAGCGGCTCGACTGAGAGTGAGGAAAAGTCGACCAATCCTTTTAAGAAGCCGATCATGCCGCCGATCACGGGCAACAACCCGGCTACGGCCTAAAATAAGCCAGAACCTGAATTCGGGATGGAGATGAAGCGTCTTCATCCTTTTTTTGTTATCCCAGGGAAACTCGGTGACTGTTGGT
>DATLNN010000374.1:0-4807 GCA_035536695.1 Pyrinomonadaceae bacterium
GGGCTGCGCGGCATCCTGTTTCAGGAGACGGAATTTTCTCCGGAGAGCGAAAAGGCCGAGGACGATTTCGAACAGCTTCAGAACAAATATCTCAGCCTTCGCGAAGGCGAGACCGAGCTTGTCAAGATCGGTCTGTCGCCGCACTCGCCATACACCGTGAGCCGAAGCCTCTTCGAACGCATCGCCGAGTTTGCTCTCGACCAGATCATTCCGATTTCTATCCACGCGGCCGAGTCGTGCGATGAACATGAGTTCATGACCAGTGGAGGCGGGTTTTTTCGCGAGCACTACGACAAATTTGGAGTTAGCTGGGAGAGCCCTCGCTGCTCGTCGATCGAGTACCTCGACCAAACCGGCATCCTCGAGACCAAACCGCTGCTGGCACACTGCATTACGGTGTCGCACGCGGACATTGGCGTTATCGCTTCGACGGGAAGCCGCCTTGCCCACTGTCCGAAATCCAACGCCAAATTCGGCCACGGATATGCCCCGCTTGAGCGTTTTCTGGACGCAGGCATCTCTGTCGGTCTCGGGAGCGATTCGGTTGCGAGCAACAATACATGCGACATGCTCGAAGAAGCCCGTTTCGCCGCTCTCGCGGCGCGAAACCGTCCCGGCACCCAACGTTTTATCACGGCAAAGGAAATCCTGGAAACCGCGACCCTCGGCGGCGCCAAAGCCCTCGGCCTTGACCGCGAGATAGGTTCTATCGAACGCGGAAAACAAGCCGATCTAGCCGTCGTTTCCCTCGCCCACGTCTCGCAGCGCCCGATCGCCGACGTCCACACCGCATTGGTCTTTGCCTCAGGTGCGAGGGATGTTCTCGTGACCATGGTCGCCGGAAACGAAGTGTTTCGCAGAACAGCTACTCATTAACCCCGCCGCCTGCTTTCTGCCTACGGGGCACCGCTTGTCAGCTGTCCCAACTGTCCCAACTGTCCCAGACTGTCCCAGCGTTTTTTTAAATTGAAACGCGAAGCCCGCGCGTAGCGCGGCTGTCCCGTGTCCCACTTGTCCCGTTGTCCCGTTTGTCCCACAGAGGTTGGGACAAAAGGCAAACTATTGAAACCAGTGGTTTTACCCTAATAAGGACCTTGTCCCGGCCCGCAGAGCCGATGCGCGGCGTGCGCCGATCGTGCCACAAACTGCGCACGATGTCCTACAAGTACCTGGTTGATTTGTCAAAGATCGATCCATACCCTATACGAAATACCGCCGCATTTTGTTGCACATATTATCTGTGAAACAGTCTGCTGGAAGTGTTCGATAACGCCGATAGGTTCCAAAAAGGCAAATTTGAGAAGTCAGCCTATTGGGAAAAGCGTCGGGCGCTGATTTCCCGCGAGATTAAATTGGGTGGCGGGCGCACCCTAGCGGATCCAATATATTTTCTCTACGACTACGGAGCAGGCTCCATCACATATGACGAGGCGGAATACGATGCAGATAAGGAAACTTGGGCGTTCGCAATGGATTTCCAAGCTATTACGACCGGCACTTGTATACCAATTTTAAGCCAACGAGCGGGTTCGATAACTTGCCTGATAGTTTCTGATAAGTGGCTGGCAAAGCCCAAAGCATTTGTTTCGATGCCTCCGGCGGTAGCGGCTGTGAATGATAAGAAACTGCAAATCGCGGTCGTCGGACAGGTTGTCGAGCCATATTTTCGAATTATCGACACTACGCCGAATCCGACTTCTCCCTCCGGAACCTACTTTAAAATTCATAAAATAGTTTGCCTGAATCCGAACACGGGACAGGAATGGAAGGTCGAAATTCCAAAGGAAACGATTTCGGTGGAAAGATCCTCCAACGATGTCAGGAGCCAGAGTCAAAATAGTCAGCAAAAAGAGATTGAGCAATTGCGGAAGACTGTGCTTCTTGATCCGACTTTAGCCGACTCCTATCTCAAACTCGGTCAGCTTTATTCCAGTCAAGGTGAGAATGACAAAGCTATTTCGGCCTTCAACTCAGCGTTGCTTTGGAACAAGGATTTGATCGCCGCAAATATAGGATTGGGAAAGATTTACTATGCAAGAAAGGATTACACTGCGGCACAGATAGAGGTTGAGTCCGCTCTGCGTGTGGACGCAAAGCACGAGGATGCCCTAATACTACATCGGTTGATCGAGTCTGCGTGGAAAATAGAGTCTTCAGCAATTCCCGGCATACCCGACAGAATACCGGCGATAGAAAAACCAGCCGCTCCAGGTGGAGGAGTCAGTCGTTCATTCGAGGGTAAGTGGCATATCATGACATCTGGCGCAAAAGAATCAATTTATTTCGTTCTAAGCGTCACTAAGAAGGGCTCAAAGTACAAGGGGCTTTTGATCAACGATCAAGATCGAAACGAGACGTCAAAGACGTTTGATGTCAAGTTTGACGGCAAAGCATTTAGCTTCAATGTTTCTTGGACTGAGTATTATGTGATCAAGAATAATATTAGGTTCAGCGGAACATACGACGGTTCTAAACTAAACGGTGTGCTCACGGCAACTTCCTCCACCAGCCCCGCAGGCAGCTCTGCGTTCCATGGGGTTCCAATAAACTAAGTCCGAATGGGGCGTGAGGACCGAGAATCAGAATACCGCGGACGGGGTCAGGTCTGCATTATTGCAATTCTTGGGCACGACGAGAATTGCAAGATTGCGGGCCTCACGCAATTCTTACCATGTACGACTTTTTGACATGCTGTACAATTCCGGAATGAATTGGTTTCGAATAATCGGTGTTCTCGCCGCATTGTGGGGTGCGGGCATTCTGATCTCCAACGTTCTCGGAGGACTGCAAATTGGAGCCGGCGGCTCTAGTGGCATTGGTAGTGTTAATCTCACCGCATTCGTGCTCGGGATCGGGCTTCTCGTGGCTGGACTTTACGCCGCCATCACCGGTGGACGACCGAGAAAACCCGCGGACGACGAATAACACCGCCCGCGGGCTTCGCGTCGAAGATGCCTACAATTCTGCAATTTAGCGCCGTTCGAAAACGGCAGTATCGCGGCCCTGACCTCTTCTTTCAGTCTCCGCAAGCTCAATTCCAAACCTGGACAGTTTCGCCGCGCTTCTTTAGGACCACATCATCGTGCTGGCGGCAGCCGCCCATAATAGGGGCGAGAATATATACGCTCTGGAAACCGTCCGCGGTGATCTCGAGCAGGTAGGGCGTGTCGTCCGTCTCGACGGTAGAGAACGTGGCGGTCGAGTTTTTGAAGACGCCCGCGAGCTCGTTCTTCGATCCATAGGTAGTGTCCTGCGGCTTGTAAAGCTTCGGATCGTACGTGCGGACGAACGAACGCGCCGCATTGAGATCGACGCGTAGAGGAGGGCGTCGGTAGCTCCACGTCGCAAAATCCTTGTGATCATGCTCCGGGGCCAGCGTCTCACGCAGCCAGGTAGTGTCGGTTTTACCATCCACCCTAGTCAACGGGAATACGCGGTAACGCACATTCCTGGCCGCGGCCGTCCCGTTTCGCACATATACCGTGAACGTGTATCTCGACACGCCGCAAGCCTGCCCAAGCGCCGGACCCGCGCAAGTCAGTCCGCACATTGCGATCGCCGCGAGCATGAGAATGTTCTTCATGTTCTACCTCCAATTCGGACGAATTACTTGCGCAGTATTATACACGCGAGGACGGCTCAGGCCTGCCCCGATTGTTATGCGTGATCGCGACCGCTGAACAGGTTTCTACTAATAGACGCTGAAGTGATATTCGAGCTGCTTGGTGACGGATACTGGTGTGCCGTTTTGGCGGGCAGGGATAAACGTTATCTTCCGGGCAGCTTCCTCGGTCATTTCGGTCAGGCCTCGTTCGAGGCCCTTCACAACTTCTATAGCGCCAATTGTTCCGTTTGCCTCAAAGGTGACCTTGAGGATCACTGATCCTTGTACGCTATTCATACGGGCCTCATCGGTATATCCCGGACGGGGCTTCGATAGGATGCGGAGTGGTTCATCGGTCGCGGGGTTTTTAGCAGCTTCTTCAGCAGGGGGTACCGAGCCCGCAACCTTCTCATCAGGAGCTTCGATCCGAATGTTTGGGTCGAAGATATAAAGGTGCGTCGTGCGGACCCAATTGGTCCCGTTGTGGGCGACCGACTCTTCGCAGGTGATCACGCCTCGATTGTCGAAGTAAGAAATATAGGTCCGCGTTCGCGGATCGAGATGGTCGGCGTCGGCTGAGGGTTTAGAGATGACGGTCACGACCCGAATGTCGCCGCTGCGGGACTCAGTGTAACTGATCTCGCCATCGCCGAATCTCTTGATAGCGGAGGGCGAAACTAAGGAACCTTTGATCGTGTCGTCCCTTCTCGACCACGTGCCATCGTCTGCCTTGCTGTACGAGATCGCTCCGATATGTATGAACTCACCTTTTCGTCCACTTGTATAAACAAAATGCCCGCGATCCGGCGGGACCACCGAATAGGTCGCTGAACTGTATGGCTTCCACTGCCCTTTTGGAGCGTCGCCCATCTCGACAGTCGTCCGAACACTCCAGGGCCACTTAAACGACGCCTTCTCAGAATGCTGATAATAGAGGTCCAGATCCGCGAGGCTAATGACCTTATCCTGTGCCGCCGCCGCGGGCACCCCAACAAGCATGACCACCACGCACAAAAGCACCTTTGTATTCATGAACCCTGTTATAGCGCAGGTTCGGCGAGAACGGAAGATTTATCTTTACCCAGAGATCTGTGCCCACCCATCCTATGGCCCTATACTGCTCCGGCAGATCGGATCTCTGGTCGAGATATTAATGCCGCGTCCAAACTCCGCGAGCCATGCACAAGCCCGCGCGTTAGCAAG
>DATLNN010000375.1:0-13333 GCA_035536695.1 Pyrinomonadaceae bacterium
GGGGCAGGTGACTGAGGAACAGCTAAACGCGTTGATCGCGTATATCAAATCACTCACCCCAGGGGCCGCTGCCACCTCTACATCGACGACGACCGGGAATACGGCCTCGAATTCGGCTCAGGATTCGAACGCAAACAGGAAAGCTGATCGCGGCCGGGCGGCCGCCCCGGGCAGCAATCCGAACACGCCGGCGAATCGTGCAGGCAACAGATAGGTAATAGTTTTATGCAGATGGAAGAGACATTTCCGACAGGGAACGGCAGGCCAAAGCTGAATTATATAACGAACGGCACGACGGTGAAGTCGTGGCTGCTTACAAAGGACCACAAGCGCATCGCGATCATGTACTTGATCTCGGTCTCGGCGTTCTTTATGATGGGCGGCCTCTATGCGGCGACCATCAGGCTCGAATTGCTAACGCCGGCGAGCGATCTGCTCGAATCGGCTACCTATAACAAGGTATTCACGCAGCACGGTATCCTGATGATCTTTTTCTTCCTGATACCGTCGATACCTGCTGTATTGGGCAATTTTCTGCTGCCGATCATGATCGGCGCCAAGGACCTCGCTCTGCCGAGGATCAACCTGCTGAGCCTGTATTTTTACTGGATCGGTGGGGCGCTGACGCTCTACGCACTCATGCTGGGCGGTGTCGACACTGGTTGGACATTTTACACGCCATACAGCACTACATTCTCCAATTCGTATGTGATGTTGGTCGGGCTGGGAATATTTATTAACGGATTCTCGTCGATCCTCACGGGGCTGAACTTCATCGTTACAGTACACACGATGAGGGCACCGGGAATGACGTGGTTCCGCCTGCCGCTTTTCGTTTGGGCGCATTATGCCGTCAGCCTCGTCATGGTACTGGGTACGCCGGTGGTCGCTATCACTATTCTGCTCCTCGCGCTCGAACGTCTCGGAGGCGTCGGCATTTTTGATCCGGCATTAGGTGGTGATCCGATCCTGTTCCAGCACATGTTCTGGTTCTATTCGCATCCGGCGGTCTATATCATGGTATTGCCGGGCATGGGTGTTGTCAGCGAACTGATCTCAAATTTCTCGCGAAAGAAGATATTTGGCTACGAGTTCATCGCGTTCTCAAGCATCGCGATCGCTGTATTCGGGTTCCTGGTGTGGGGGCACCACATGTTCGTTAGCGGACAGTCGCTCTACGCCGGCATGGTGTTCTCATTTCTGACGATGGTGGTTGCCGTGCCCTCGGCGATCAAGATGTTCAACTGGACGGCGACACTTTACAAGGGGTCAATCGATTTTACGACCCCGATGCTGTATGGCATTGGGTTTTTGGGCCTTTTCCTGATCGGGGGACTCACGGGCCTGTTCTTGGGCTCGATGGGGCTCGTGGTCCATTTGACGGACACGTATTTTGTCGTGGCCCATTTCCATTACGTTATGGTTGGCGGACAGGTTATCGCCTATCTCGGCGGCATACACTACTGGTGGCCGAAGATGACGGGCAAGATGTACTCGGAATTTTGGGGCAAGATCTCGGCAATGCTTGTGTTTGTCGGTTTCAATCTGACGTTTTTCCCGCAGTTCATTCTCGGTTATCTAGGAATGCCCCGCAGATACGCATCCTATCCTGAGGAGTTTCAGGTACTCAATATATTCTCGACCGCTGGTGCGTCGGTGCTTGGGGTGGGGATGCTCATGCCAGTCGTCTATCTGATGCAATCGCTCATAAATGGCAAGCCCGCGGGCGACAATCCCTGGATGCATCCGGGTCTCGAGTGGCGTACCAGTTCACCGCCGCCGACCGAGAATTTCGAGGTCATGCCGGTCGTTACCTGGGAGGCTTACGAATTTGGCGAAGAGAGCGGCATGGATATTGAGGCCGCCCGGCGGCGAGAGATAGTGAAGATCTGAGTTGGCTGGCGGCAGCCGGCGGCTGGCACTAAATGACGCCAACTGCCAACGGCCCACTGATTATGTCGGCACATTATTCTGACAAATTTGTTTATCATGAACCCGGGCTGCAGCACCAGTTCGAGGACATGGAACAGCAGGAGGAGAGCGTCTCGATCGGGATGTGGATGTTCCTCGTGCAGGAGATCATGTTCTTTGGCGGGCTGTTCACCGCGTATTTGGTGTTTCGGTCGAAATACCCAATGGCATTTGCCGCAGGGTCTAACCATCTGGATGCCTTTTGGGGCGGGCTTAACACGCTAGTACTGATCGTCAGCAGTCTGACGATGGCCTTGACGGTCTACTACGCGCAGAAAGGGAACCGGAATCTGCAGGTGATATTGATCCTGCTAACCATGTTTTTCGGAGCGGTGTTCCTGGGCGTGAAGGCGATCGAGTATACGGACAAATATAATCATGGACTTGTACCGGTTACCGGACTTAACAAGAAAGTAAAGGCGGGTGCGCAGCCGGAGCACGCCTCGAGTGCCCTGCCGTTTGAGACCGCGGTCTCGGCGGCGGAGACGAAACCGGGCGACGACGAGCACGCTTATGTCAATCCCCGGGGAGAATTTCAGTGGAATTATGGCGAGGACCTCGTCGTCATGGCCCAGAAAGAAGGCTTCCTGACCGAGAGCGAGCAGATCGGCTATTTCTCAAATGGCCAGATCGACCCGGCCAAATTCCGCGACAAGGTCCGCATCTTCTACTGGATCTACTTTGTTATGACTGGTCTTCACGCCCTTCACATGGTGGTCGGGTTGGGCCTGATGACATGGCTGCTGTGGACGGCGTTCAAGGGCTATTACGGCCCCGATTATTATATGCCGGTCGAGATGTCAGGGCTGTATTGGCACTTTGTTGATATTGTCTGGATATTTCTATTTCCGCTGCTGTATTTGCTTGGCAGGCATTTTCACCATTAAGGCAAATGTCCAATGTCCAAAGTCCAAAGTCCAAGGGTTTGGAAACGTGCAATGGACGGTAGACTATGGACTTTTTTGGACCTGAGAACTTATGTCAGAACATTCTGAAATAGGCAAAGAGCACATCGGCATACCGGGCTATCTTGGCGTGTTTGCGGTGTTGGTTGTGGGGACCATCTTGACCTACTACGCGGCAACGATAGATCTCGATTTTATCTTTCCGGGTGCAAACACACTCGTGGCCTTGGTGATCGCCTTTACAAAAATGGCGTGCGTTATGCTCTTTTTCATGCATGTTCGCTGGAGCCCGCGGATGATCTGGCTTGCGGCGGTCGCCAGCTTTTTCTGGCTGGCAATAATGTTCGCTTATACGATGCAGGATTACCTCACCCGAAGCTCGGGAGTTTTTTCAGGCTAACCCTCGATATCGCCCCACATACACGCGGCCAAGGGGAACAAATGCCCTTCGGCCGCGTATTTTGTGATTGGCATATCGCGTTCTTACATGTTATTATCTTCGATTTAACACGGTCGGGTTCTTAAAATCAGTGTATTTTTGGCAACGTCGCTGTGCACGCCACCATCAGATTCCAATGAAAATCCTTTCAGCCAACTTGTTGCGAACAGCAGCTCTCCTGATAATCGCCGGGGCATTTTTGGTCTCCGGCTGTATCAAGGTGAAGCAGGACAAGGACACGGCGCGCCTGCTGAAAACGGAGACGGCGCCGCAGGCAGAGTTGATGAAAGAAGTGGACCGCTTTGCCCGGGTTAATTCGATGCGGGCCAAGATGGACCTCAAGTTCGAAGACACTTCCTTTGCGGAATTCGGGAGCAAGGAGGTATATCGTGAGGCCGACGGGGAGGTCGTGGTGCAGAGGCCGGGGATGATCCTGCTGAAGGTCCGTGTGCCGATCATCAAGTCGGACGTGGCCCAGATGACCTCGGATGGCGAAAAGTTTCGGGTCGCTATTCTGATGGACAGCGGCTCGGGAAAATATAAAAAATTTGTAAAGGGCACTAATAACGCTGACTATTCGCGCCTGCAAAAGAGCCTGAGCGCGGCCAACGGCTCGAATGGCAAGACGGAGAAGGAGAATGTGAACGCGTTCGCCAACCTGCGGCCGCAGCATTTCACGGACGCGATGCTGGTCCGGCCGACAAATCCGGAGGATGTTTACACGCAAAGCTCGACCTTCGCGATCGAAGAAGATGCAACGGCTGAGAAAAAGTCGCCATTGCGTAAGGTTATGCGCGGTTACTATTTCCTCGACGAATTCGCAAAACAGGCCGACGGGACGCTCAAGATCAGCCGCCGCTTTTGGTTCGACCGCGTGGGCGTTATACGCCTCGCCCGCCAGCAGATCTTCGACGCCGATGGTGAGATCGAATCTGACATCATCTATGGCCGCGAGGGGAACCTCACCGAGAGCGGCGGGTTTAACAATCTGCCTCTGGAGATACAGGTGACGCGGCCGAAAGAAAAATACTCGATGAAACTCACGTATCAGACGCCCGAGGCGGTTACGATCGGGACGACATTTCCTCAGGCTGCCTTCGTCCTCCAGAATACGTGGAATCTCGAGGAGCTCGACCTGGATAAAAAGCTATCCGAGGTTCTTGCCGAAAAGCCGCCCGCAAACAGTAGTGTGAACAAGGCCGGCGTGACGCGATTTCAGTAGGCAGTTTTGCGATGAAACCCATCCTTAGCGCGGTCGACCTCAAGAAATCCTACAAGATCGGAAAGTTGGAAGTGCCCGCCCTACGCGGCGTCTCGCTCAATGTGAATGCAGGCGAGTTCGTAGCGATCATGGGACCGTCCGGCTGCGGCAAATCGACACTGCTGCATCTGCTCGGCGGGCTGCTCAGCCCGACGAGCGGAAGCATTATCATTGATGGTGAAGATCTGTCGAAGGTTTCGGATGCGCAGCGAACCGACATCCGCCGCCGGAAGATAGGATTCGTCTTTCAGCGGTTCAATCTGTTTCCAACGCTATCGGCCGAGGGCAACCTCAAGCTGGCAGAAAAGATACACACCGGCAACGGGAGCAAAGACGCAAGCCGCCGCCGAGAGGTTTTGCGCCTATTAAAGCTTGAGGATAAAATGCATCATAAGCCGCTTGAGCTCTCCGGGGGCGAGCAGCAGCGGGTCGCTCTAGCACGGGCAGTCGTGAACGGCCCGGCGATCATCCTGGCTGACGAGCCGACGGGCAATCTCGACACTGAGAATTCACGGATAGTCCTGGACATGTTTTGTGATCTGAACCGGGAATTCAGCCAGACGATCATTATGATCACGCATAACCCTGAAGCTGCGGCGGCGTGTTCGCGTACTATATACATGCGTGACGGCCACATAGTGTCAGAACCGCCTGCGTAAGCGGGCGGCCAGATGCTTTAAGCATGAAGAATATCATCAACTGGAACTACGAGCGGGCCTCATGGCAATGGGACCTGCTGTGTTTGCTGATACTCATGTTTATCTTTTTCACGCCCAAAGAATGGTTCAATAACGAGAGCACGATGGCAACCCAAACGCCGGCAGCAGCCGTCCAAGTCGAGAGCCCGCCCGGGCCGAAAGACCAATAATCATTGATTTTGGAGTGTTTATGAGTCGAATTTTAAGATACGGTATTTTTTCTATTGCTCTCTCATTGAGCTTTTCATTTATTTCGGTGTGTGAAACCAGTGCCCAGAACGTCCTTGGCGATATTCTGCGCCGTATGGATGGAAACAATAAAACCCTGCAGTCGTTGCAGGCAAATGTGACAATGGCGAAGCACAATCCGCAGTTGAATGTCACAGATGTTCTTGTGGGCAGCACCAGCTATTTGCCAAAGAGCGGCAGTCGTCAGATGTACGTTCGCATTGACTGGAAGACCGAAAATGGCCGGCCGATGGAAGAGAGCATGGCGGTAATCGGCGACCAGTATAAGCTGTATAGAAAGCGTGTTAATCAGGTTATTACCGGTAAAACAGGCAATGCTAAGAACGGAGCTGCGGCCGGCGGCGCTCTGGCGTTTATGAGTATGAACAAAGAGCAACTGCGGCAAAACTACACGGTCCAGCTAGTCGCTGAGGAAAAGATAAAGGGAGGGATCCAGACTGCCCACCTGCTGCTTACCCCTAAGGTTGCAGGCAGCTATAAATCGGCGGAGTTGTGGGTCGACACCCATGGAATGCCGCTGCAGGCAAAGGTCACGGAGCAGAACGGCGACACGACGACAGTTTTACTTGAGAATATACGTAAGAATGTGACGATCAAGGCGACCGAATTCGAGCTTATTTACGACAAGAAAAAGGTCAGGATAATCGAAGCGTAGTGTTTTCTGATCCACTTCACATGGCCTTGGCCGGAACGCCCGGCCGAGGCCTTTTTTTCAGGTTTGAAAAGGATTTTGGCACGCCCTATAATCATAGGTCGGCGAATTTTTGAATTAAATGCCAAGGGCAAGCAGTTTTAGCAGGTTTACACGCGGGGTCAGGCACACGGTGCGTGCGTTTGTCTCGACGCGCCATCCGGTCCTAGTGCACATCGTGCCCATGCGGCGGTGCAATCTGGCGTGTACGTACTGCAACGAATACGATAAGACCAGCGACCCGGTGTCGATCGGCGTCATGCTCGAACGGATCGACAAGCTGGCCGAATTCGGTACGTCAGTTATCACTATCTCCGGCGGCGAGCCGATGATGCACCCCGAGATCTACGAGATCATCGCGCGTATACGCCATCACGGCATGATCGCCGGGCTGATATCGAACGGCTATTATTTTCAGACCGAAAAAGTAAAAAAGCTTAACGAGGCGGGTCTGGATTACCTGCAGATCTCTATCGACAACGTCACGCCCGATGACGTTTCGAAAAAAAGCCTGAAGGTCCTGGACTCCAAATTGATCAATCTTCGCGACCATGCGAAATTTAAGGTGAACATCAATTCCGTAGTGGGCGGCGGCGTGGCAAATCCTGACGAAGCCCTACAGATAGCGAACCGGGCGCGGGAGCTTGGATTTTCGTCGACCGTCGGTGTTATCCACGACGGTGACGGCCTGTTAAAAGCACTAACGCCGCGCGAAAGAGAGGTCTATAAAGAGATAAAGGACAAAGGTGCCCGCAGCTACGCTCGTTGGAACTGGTTCCAGGACGATCTGGTCGACGGCGGCGAGTACAAATGGCGCTGCCGCGCGGGCGCGCGATATCTGTACATCGACGAGGCCGGTATCGTCAGTTGGTGCTCGCAGCAGCGGGGTACTCCGGGCATTCCGCTGCTCGAATATACGCACGCCGACATGGACCGCGAATATCACACCGAGAAATGGTGCGCGCCAACTTGCACTATTCAATGCGTCCATCAGGTCGGCCACCTCGACGCGTGGCGCGACCCTCAAGTCTCTTTGGCGGAATACCGCAAGCGACGGAATGGCCTAAATAGTGAAACCGTAGCACGGGTGCTGAACGCCGATTAGTCAGAAGAACGTGACGACGGAACACACGCGAAACAACTGCGAAAACAGTAGTGATCAGCGGGTCTTGTGTGTTTAAAAATTAGGTCAGATCAATTAACCGCATGGCTAGTCGTGCCAGATCAAGACGGGCTAAGACTGACGAACCAGGTTTCCTCGCGACTGCCGGCCGCGCCTATGCCGGTGCGATCCTTTTCTCGTTTCCGATCCTGATGACGATGGAGATGTGGGGGCTCGGAGCCTCGTTAAGCGGGTTTCGGCTGGCATTATTCCTCGTCCTGTCTTTTCCCCTGCTCGTCGCGTTGTCTTACTACGATGGTTTTGAAGACACTACCAGCCTGAAAGACGACATCGTCGATACATTTGTCGCCTACACGGTCGGCTTTTCGACATCGGCAGTTGTTTTGGTTCTTTTTAATATTCTGAACCACAGGATGTCGGCCGATGAGTTGGTCGGCAAGATAACAATACTCGCCGTGCCTACAAGCCTTGGGGCCGTACTCGCACAGAGCTTATTACTCGTTGACGATACAACCGAGTCGCATGCGGAAGCGCGCAAGCGAAGCGCTACCTACGCGGGTCAGCTTTTTCTCATGATCGCGGGCGGGGTTTTTCTCTCGATGAGCGTTGCTCCGACCGAGGAGATGTACCTGATCTCGTTCATAATGTCGGATTGGCATTTGACCGCCGTAATGCTTTTTTCCTTGGTTGTTATGCATGCATTTATTCACGCGGTCGAATACAGCGGCCATGCGAATGCGCTATCGCCGAACGAGGCTGAGTGGAGCGTTTTCCTGCGATATACGGTCGTTGGATATGCGATGATCCTGGTTGTAAGCTACTATATTTTGTGGACCTTTGGCAGTATTGACGGCATGGGCGCTTATCAGCAGCTCAAGGCGACGGCCGTACTCGGCGTGCCCGCCGCGTTGGGTGCGTCGGCGTCAAGACTCATCTTGTAGGCGTGACCGGAAAAACTGCACAAAACGATGCTCACAATCCACCCGTGTGGGAGTGGATACTGGCTGCGGCCGGCGCTATATTGGTCGTCGGGGCGATCGGGATGTCTATCTATAGGGGCGTTTCGACCGCCCGGCAGGTTGCTTTCGACGTCGAGGTCGTCTCGATAGTTGGCTCGGCGACAGGGTTTACCGTTACGTTTCGTGTAAAGAACACGGGCGATGCCACCGGCGCCGCTGTAAATATCGAGGGAAAGCTGACCAAAAACGGCACGGACCTTGAATCCTCAACCTCGACCCTCTCCTACGTGCCCGCGGAAAGCGAGCGCGAAGGCGGTCTATTTTTTACGAACGACCCGAGTCAGCACGAACTTCAAGTTCGAGTGAAGGGTTACGAAAAGCCGTGAGAACGGTCCAATGAAAAAACTGTCCATACCGATCCTGCTCGGAACCACGCGTAAAAACCGCCAAAGCGAAAAGGTCGCAAATTGGATGCTAGGCAAAATGCGAGAGCGCGATGATGTAGAGACCCGGCTCTTCGACGTTCGCGATTTCGACCTTCCGCGCGACGATTACGGTACTGCTCTGGGTGCGGATTTTCCCGAGTGGCGCGATGCGGTTATTGGCGCCGACGGTCTGGTCATCGTTGCGCCAGAGTATAATCACGGCTATCCCGGCACGCTCAAAAGCGTTCTCGATTTGCTCTTAAAAGAGTATATCCACAAAGCGGCTGCCTTTGTCGGCGTCTCGGCGCAGGCCTGGGGGGGTACGCGGGTGATCGAGGCGATGGTTCCGATGGTGCGCGAGCTGGGGCTGACCGTTAGCTTTTCCGATCTTAATTTCCCAAATGTAGACTCGAAATTTGACGCGGAGGGGAAGTTGGTCGACGACGCCTACGACAGGCGCATCAAAACGTTCCTGGACGAGCTGGTTTGGATGGCGACGACCTTAAGGTGGGGCCGTGAAAATGTGCCGTCGAAATATCATTCATAAGACTCAGCGGCGGGCGACTTGTTCCCCGATCGTCCAGACGACTACCGAACTCGAAAGCCCAAGCCCCGACAGTCGACCAGCCAGCATGATGATCGTTTCACCCTCTTTTACGACGGTCGCGGTGAGCAACGTCGCCTCACCCGTTTTGAGCATCTCTTCAGTAGCGTCGGATTCGGCAGCGTCAAGCAGGTCATACATAGTTCCCTCGCCGAGCATCGGCTTCTCACGAGTCATGTTCAACTTTTTGTCATGAAACGGCATAACGCCCCATACAAGGGCGAGCTGGTTGCACGCATCCTCTGAGGTCGTTAGTGCAAAGGTCAAGAGGCCCGAGCGTATGCTCGAGAGACGCCGGGCCATCAGTCCAGATTCCGTAAAGACCGCCACCTTATCGGTCAACATCTCCTTGGCCGCATAGGCAGCGGCTTTGCACAGGGCCTGGCTCGTACGCCCGGATGGCGGTTGGGAAAACTTAACTGGTCTTTTAAGCTGGTCGGCCTTGATAGTCTCGGCGGAGTCGATAATACGGACCATTGTCCGAATCGTTTCGACCGGATATTTGCCCGTTGCGGTCTCGGCCGACAGCATCACGGCATCCGTACCGTCCCAAACGGCGTTCGCCACATCCGACGCCTCTGCCCGCGTCGGAAAAGGATTCAAGATCATCGATTGCAGCATCTGCGTCGCGGTTATCACAAACTTGTCACTCGCGATCGCCTTTTCTATGATCCGTTTCTGATAAACGGGAACAAGCTCGACACTAGTCTCTACGCCCAGATCACCCCGGGCGACCATGACGCCGTCAGTTTCAGCGATTATCTCATCCAGATTCTCTATTGCTTCGGCCATCTCTATCTTGGCGACAAGGAGAGCCCGGCCCAGCTTTCGCTTGTTTAGTTTCTTGATGAGATCCTTGACCTCACGGCAATCTTCGGCCGTCCGGACAAACGAGAGGGCGATATAATCGGCATTCTGCTCCATCGCCCAAACCAGATCAGCGTGGTCCTTTTCCGTCAACGACGGAATAGGCAACCGCGTGTTCGGCAGATTGATACCCTTACGCTCGTTGAGGATCCCGCCGGTCTGGACCCGGCAGATCACATCCGATCCGTTCTCAGACTCGACGGTAAGCTCTATCGCGCCGTCGTCGATCAATATCCTTGCACCCGGCTCAACCACGTCCGGCAGGCGCTCAAAATTGGTCGAAACTTCGCGCGCCGTTCCCACGATATCACGCGTCGTGATCGTAAATCGCTGCCCCGCCTTGATCTCGACCGGGATCCCGTCTTTGAGACCCCTGGTGCGGATCTTTGGACCCGAGAGATCGACGAGGATGGAGATCGGTTTATCAAGAGCGGCGGCCGCCGCCCGCGCCACGCGGATCGCCTCAGTGTGTTCCTCGCGCGTTCCATGGGACATGTTTATCCTGGCGGCGTTTAGGCCGACGTTGATAAGGATCTCGATAATGGATTGGGTACTCGAAGAAGGGCCGAGTGTGGCGAGGATCTTAGCTTTTCGCATTCGGTCTATTCTATCGCTGATCCGCTAATTGGCGAAGTTTCTTGAGATAATTTATCACAGTTGCCACAAAGGTCGAGTGGGCCCAGGTGAGCGGCGAAACTGAGACATGCTCGCCTGTGAGAGGATTCAGCTGCTCTGCCAGCACGCCGGACGGCAGGGCGCGATCGACGGTCCACGTAAGTATTTCCAGCGCTTTTTCGAGGTCTTCGTCGGACTTGGCCGCCGCAATGTAGTAATCGGCGAGCCAAAGTGTGCAGATAAACCAAGGGTTGCCGGTCGTACGCTTCGAGACGCGGACATAGTCGTCATTTTCGAACCGCGCCACGCCGCCGACGGGGCTTTGCCCCAGGGTTTCAATGATAGAGCGCATCGTACCGGTGACCATCTCGTCATCGGCGGCAAAGCACTCGAAGTAGAAGGTCCCAAACAATGATGCATCAACGGTTGCGTCAGGCTCTAGTCGGCCATCATCATGCAGGTGGAGTGCTCGCAGAAAGCGGCCTTTTTCCCGGCTATACAGGTGCTCGCGCATCGCCTCGACCATTTCCGCGGCGGCGGCCTCGTAGACATCGGCCCGGTCTGGCTCGGCAAACAGCCGCGCGAATTTTGCCGCCGCGCGAAGCCCGGCGACGACGGTTGCACACGTAAACGTGTGGATGCCGCGTTGATTTTCCCACAGATTCCAGCTCGGCTTGGGCAGTTTCAGGGAATCGTCACGAAATTCAACCATGAAATCAGCGCACGCTATAACCATTCGTCTGTAGATCCGGTGTGAGAACTCAATATCGCGGTAGATATCGTAATGATGCCAGAAAGCCCACAAGACGAGGGCGGTCTCATCTTCCTGAATAGGGACCAGCCGCTGTTTTCCGGCTATATCCCACGCGGCATGCCATCCCGAGGCGACAGTGCCGTCGGGGTTATATTTTTGGAGGAAATATCCGTTTGGATGGACGATCCGGCTGCAGAGGTCGTAAAACGCCTTCGTGACGCCCGAAAAGCCTGCCATATCAAGCGCGTTTGCCACCAACGCTCCATCACGCGTCCAGAGATAGCTGTAGTGATCAGTTGCTCGCTCGGTCACGTCCGAATCGTTTGCCGCGAGAATGGCCCCCTGGTAGTCGATCTGAGTATGAGTTATCAAAAGACACCGCTTGTAAAAATCGGCGATTTTCGCCGGCACTTCCGCCAGGTCGGTATCGTTCTTATTTACCCATGCGCACCAGTAGTTTGTCGTGTAATCCAGATACTGCTCCGGACGTCGGTGGAGAACGTGCGAATTCAACCTTTCGACCTCGGCATGCGAAGTTGCTGCGACGATCCAGTAAAAGAACTCATGTTCCGCGGCGGGCGCTAGTAGAATATGCACGCCGATGGTCGAATCCACCGATCCTTCGGTCATCGCGCCCCCCTGCAAATGGCCGTCTTCGGCGTCGATCCAGGTGCCTTTGCTCGTCGTCGTGCCCTTGCGCCCGGTTGCGAATGAATTGAAATGCGGCTCTGTGTTTATGAGGAAGTAGCGATCTTTTTTGTAGTGAATCAGCGAAAGCGTGTCCGGGTCGTAGAACGCCGTGTCGCCAACATTGCTCTCATAGATCCGAAAGTCATGGTGAAGAAAGACCCTGATGTCGCGTTCTTTTTCCCAAAGGTTCCTAACGCGGACGCGGCGAAGAAAGATGTCTTCATGGCTCGCGACGGTATCATTGCATCTGATCTCGACGCCAACAGCTTGATTGCGAAGGGTTACGTCGGTTACCAGGGTTTCGCTGAGATACCGGAGGTCACGTTCCCAATCATCGGCACTTACCCATGAGAAGTCGCCGTCCGTCCACACCCCGAACCGGAACGGGGACCCCTCGGTATGATTTTCCTGGCCTACGTGCGGAAAATATATGTCGCGGATCTGATATTTGTCGTCGAAATTTACAAGAAGTCTGCCGTTGCCGACGGGAATGTCACGCATAAGAGATCAAAGAAGCTGCTCTTGATATTCTACATGCAATAGCACCAGCGGTCTTATTGCGTGACAGGTATGCGGGTCCTTCCGTGTAAGGGACCGACAAAATAAAGATAGCCTAGACCTTCCCGACGGGCTTAGAACGATGCGGTAATGCCGGTGACGACCTTATTGCCTCCGATCTTGCCGATCAGTGTTACAGCGCCCGTCGTTAGGTCGATCGTATAGAGTCGTGAACCTCGTTCACCCTCTAGCTGCAGCGCTGCAATGCCGACATTCTGCTCCTTCCTTGAGATTATGTCGAAACCGGCGTTGGCTGTAGTTTTCACGCCCAGACTTCCTACTGTGTTCAGAACGCCGTCATTGGGTGGGACCTGCGTAAGCAGAACGTCGAGCGTGTGATCGATGTTATAGAGCGTCGTGACCTTGGCTCCAGCCACATTATTCGTATACGCGCTGGCGGCTACATTCGGATCTTTGCCTGTGTTCGCGTCGGTTGCGGCGAATACGAGCGGCTTGTCCACGACATTGGCACCATCCGCGGGGTTGGCACGCAGATTCTGCTCCGCGTCATTCGTGATCCGTAT
>DATLNN010000376.1:0-2252 GCA_035536695.1 Pyrinomonadaceae bacterium
TGAGATCAACACGATGCCGGGGCTGACCGACGCATCGGGATTTCCGAAGATGTGGGCCGGCAGCGGCAAGGAATTTCGTGATGTGATCGACGAATTGATCGCTCTGGCTCTTGAGCGGCATGAAGATAAGCGGCGGAATAAAACGAGCCGGGATTAGTCGACCCGGCGCGCCAATTTATGGGCCCTTCGGAGCGTTATAGCCCTTTCTCGTGCGGATTGTTAGGTTCGGTTTGGATACTTTTAGCTCGACCGCTCGCCATTTTCCGTCTCGTTTTAGATTTGAGGGTTCGTAGGCGATCGTATATTGGACGCCAAGTTCTTCGACGATCCGCTTGAATGCATCACGAAGGGCGACTCCGCCGGGCGTGGCGACAAATTTGCCGCCCGTTTTCTCGGCGAAGTTCTTCAAGACGCCTTGGTTCTGCATCCGGTCCCGTCCACCTGTATCTATGGCCGCCATATCGACGGTGTAAATGGTTGCACCGGCAAGTAATGCGGCCCGCATGGCTTTATCCGAGCTTTTTGAACTCAGCGTATCGGCTCCGTCGGAGAGCACGATTATCGCCCGCCGCTTCTCAGGCCTATTTGAGAGCAGCCTGGCAGCATTGTATACGGCGTCGTTCAAGACGGTCATGCCATTCGACTTGAGATCGAAGATCCGTTCGGCGATATCGCGGCTATTTGAGAAATCCTGAACAAGTTCGACCTTTGAATGAAAGCTGTAGATCGCTGCGCTGTCACCCGCTCGCAGCCCGTCGAGAAACTGGATGGCCGCGGAGCGTGCCAACGTGACCCGTTCCTCCATACTGCCCGATGTATCGAGCAGGATAACGGCGGCAAACGGCGTTTCTTCGGCCTCGAACTGTTTTATCGATTGCTCCTGGCCCTCTTCAAAGACCTTAAAATGCTTCATTCCAAGCCCTCGTACGGCCTGGCCCGCGGCATCCGTAACGACGGCGTTCATGACGACGATCGACGAATCTACCGAGATGACCCCTGCATCCTCCGTCTGAGCGCCCACGAAGCTGAGGAGGATAAAGAACATCAGGACCAGCATCGCGGGTCCTGACATTTTTCGATATATGAACTGCATTAGGATAGGGGATTTACTTGCCGATTCGCAGAAAGCGAGCGATTCGAAGAACCGCGTTCGACGTCTGAATGGCGGCTGCGGAAATAGTGAACCGGGTGGTCTTCTTCAGTTGTTCAAAAAGGTCGGCGCTCGTGGCACGCAGTGAACGAATAGCATCGCCTGCCGAAAGCCGCTTTTGCTCCCGCCCGCCGTCTTCCCTAACTTCCTCGTCGTCATCGCCGCCAAGTTCGCCGCGGATCTTTTTTACCAGTTTTTCAACCGTTTCCACCTTTTCCAGTTCCTGTTCGGACAGCCGGCCCGTCCGGATAAAGGTATCCTCAAGTTCGGTTGAGATCTTCAGAGCTTCTTCGCCGCGGGCCACCATCTGGTTGAATTCCTTCTTCTCCTTTTCGATCCTCAGTTTTTCGAGAGTTTCGCTAAAGGATCTAGGGCGATTTCGATCTTCGCCTGAGGAATGGATCGATGTGCGGTTATCTGCGTTCTGCGCACAAACTATACCCGCAGCTGCGAGGCTAAGAGCTACGGTCAAGATGAGGCGAAATCGCATGTTCATGACTAGTTATCCGTGTCCTGGGGAGGGTCGGGCGACTTGCCGGTTGCAAGCTCGATCAGTTTCGCCAGAAATTCGTCCTCTGCAGCACCCGAGCTCCTAACCGTGACCCACTCGGACATCAATCCATTTGTCGATCGTCCCTCGACCTTTGCAATGACCGACACATTGTTCTGGACGCCATCGATAGACTGAACCTCTATTGTGAGGGTGTACTGAGCTCGCGACCACGATGAGTCGCCCGCGTCGAGGACCGCATACCTGTTGAGCTCGTTTTGCGTAACAACCGAACCTTTCGCGAATACGAACGGCTGGGTGATGATCATACCGTCCGCAGGCCGGGATGAGGCTTCATCGACGACCATTTTCTTTTCCCGCAACGCGTCAACTATCATGCCGATCAGAACATCTCGGCGGCCCGCCAGCCTATACGGGTTTGCCAGCCGCTCCCGAGTCTTTGTCTTACCGGCGCCCCAGTCAAAGGATCGCGTCACATCATTACTGCGCGTCGTGACCTTATTGCCCTCGGCCTTAATGATCGTCGTCTGCGAATCGACTCCCTTTTGCTGTGCGTGGCCAGCGGAAAACACAAGGAATACCGCAGCCGCC